>PFCG01000021.1:935-9927 GCA_002773095.1 Candidatus Moranbacteria bacterium CG10_big_fil_rev_8_21_14_0_10_35_21 | reverse complement strand
GCAAATATATTTAACAAAGTAATTTTTAAAAAATCTAACAAATGCAACCTCTTTTACTGTCTTAACAAAGGAGGACACTTTAATCAATCAACCAATATATGAAAATCTTAATAACTGGCTGTGCCGGGTTTATTGGAAGCAATTTTTCCAAACAATTTAAACAACGTTTTCCTAAAGCGGAAATTATTGGAATTGATAATTTTGTTACAGGAAGAAAAGACGCCGTTAGCAAAGATATAATTTTTTATGAAGGATCCGTCACCGACGGAAAATTTTTGGAAAAAATCTTCAAAAAACATAGACCAGACTACGTTTTTCATTTCGCTTATATTCCAAGAGTAAGTTTTAGTGTCCAATTTCCTTTCAAAACCACCCAAAATAATATTTGTGGAACAACCTTGCTTTTGGAAAAATGTCGAGATTATAAAGTAAGAAGACTAATTTTTTCTTCATCGTCTGCAATTTACGGAGGCGCCAAAAAACTTCCCACCAAAGAAACAAAAAATGAAGCCAACCCACTAACTCCCTATGCTCTTCAGAAATATTGCGATGAACTAATGTGCAAAATATTTAGCAATCTTTATGGGCTGGATACGATTTGTCTTCGTTATTTTAATGTCTTTGGACCAGGACAATATGGAGATTCTGCGTATTCAACCGTGGTGTCCGCCTGGCTTTCCGCGCTTTATTTCCCCAAAAAAAAGAAATCTTTTCTGGACGGGGATGGAAAACAGTCGCGCGATTTTTGTTATGTGGATAACGTAGTGGAGGCTAATATTTTAGCTATGCTGTCAAAAAAGAAATTTAAAGGAGAATTTTTTAATATTGCTCACGAGGAAAGAACTAACCTTTTAGAAGTGAAAGAGCTGATAGAAAAATATAGTGGCCAGAAAATCAATCTGGAAAAAAGACCATCCCGAATTGGTGATGTGAGACATACTCATGCCGATATCAGCCAGGCGCGCAAAAGTTTTGGCTATAAACCAAAAATTAATTTTAAAGATGGACTAAGGAAAACGGTGGCATGGTATCAAAAAATATCATAATTTTACGTAGTTTGGTGTTTAAGTTTATTTTGACTATAATTAATTTATGCAATTACAACAAGAAAATTACAAAGAGCTAATTTGGATGTTGGCCAAAACTGATTTCAAGCTCCGCTATCATGGTTCAGTGTTGGGTTATTTTTGGGCGGTCTTAAAACCGCTATTAATGTTTACCATCTTAAATTTTGTTTTTTCTTCTATCTTTAATCCGAGGGTGATTGGCAATGAATATTATTCTTTACAACTTTTATCCGCGATAGTTTTATTTAACTTTTTTTCGGAAGGCACCTCAGCTGGTATGAATTCATTATTATTCAAATCTCAACTAATAACCAAAATTTATGTTCCTCGTTGGACCATTATTTTAGCTTCCACTATTAATGCAACTTTAATTTTTTTAATGAACCTACTGGTGGTTATTTTATTTTTTGCCATCAAGGGCTTTATGCCAAGTTTGGGAGCTATTATTATGTTTATGCTTTTTTCCATCCTAACCTATATTCTCATTCTATCTTTTTCGCTTTTTACAGCTCCACTTTACGTCAAATTCCGCGATCTTTCCTTGATTTGGGAAGTGGCCATTGCCGCCTTATTTTATGCTACGCCCATAATTTATCCGTTGCAAATGCTGCCACTTTATATCCAGCGCGTTCTTTTGCTTAATCCAATGGCCTTTATTATCCATTTTACGAAAGAATCGCTCATTACTAATCATTTCGCCGATTTTTGGCAAAACATCATTTTTATCGCTATCATTCTTATAGCTTTTGGCCTCAGTATTCCTTCCTATCGAAAGTTTTCTCCTAATCTGGCTGAAGAAATTTAATTTTTAAATATTTTACGCTATAATAAACTACATGGAAAATGAAAACTTTGCTATAAAAATTGACCAGGTTTCAAAAACTTTTCGCATTCCCCATGAGAAAATAAATACTGTTCGTGGAGCTTTCGTGAATATTTTTAAACAGAAAAGTTTTGAGGAATTTCAGGCTCTGAATAATATTTCCATTGATATAAAAAAAGGTGAATTTTTGGGTATTATTGGAAAAAATGGCAGTGGAAAATCAACTTTACTAAAAATTTTAGCTAGCATTTTTTCTCCCAATAGCGGAGAAGTTATTCTTGATGGCAGAATTTCTCCTTTCCTCGAATTGGGTATTGGCTTTAATCCAGAGTTGTCAGGTCGAGATAATGTTTATCTTAACGCAACCATTTTAGGTATGACTAAAAAAGAAATCGATAAAAATTTTGAAAAAATAATCGCTTTCTCCGGATTAGAAAAATTTGTTGATCAAAAACTTATTCGCTATTCTTCCGGTATGCAAGTGCGATTAGCTTTTTCAGTGGCTATTTTTGCTAATCGTGAAATTTTATTAATGGATGAAGTGTTGGCAGTAGGGGACGCTGATTTTCAAAAGAAATGCTACGACTACTTTGAAAAAATAAAGGGTCAGAAAACCGTTATTTTTGTTTCTCATGATTTAGATAGTATAAAAAAGTTTTGCGATCGAACATTAGTGTTACACAAAGGTAATATTTTAGCTCTCGAGAAACCATCTTTAGCAATTGACACTTATCTTAAAATTTTAAAAGAATCTAAATGATAAATCGGATAAAAAACAACGCTTTTGCGATGAATAGTTTAATTTTGTTCAGCGGAACTATACTGGGCAGTGTTTTAAATTATTTTTTTCATTTAGCTATTGGCCGCCTGGTTAGTATAGAGGTTTATGGTGAAATTGAATCATTATTGTCTCTTATGACGATTATTTCAGTTCCGGCTATGACTTTATTGATGGTTACGACAAAATATAGTGCTCAGTGTAAAGCCGACAATGATACTCGTAGTTGTAAAATACTTTTTTGGGAAATAAATAAAAAAATAATTTTCTATGGATTGCCTTTGTTCTTTCTTAGTTTAGCTTTAATTCCTTTTATAAAAGATTTTCTAAAACTTAGCGACAATCTACCCCTATTTTTCCTTTGGATAATAATGTATGTTTCATTCTTTACTTCTCTTAATTCGGGTATTTTAAGTGGTTGGCAAAAATTCAAAGATGTCAGTGCTTTGGGTATTCTCGGTGCTTTATTCAAACTAATTTTGGGTATTTTTTTAGTAAAATTAGGCTTTGGCTTGAACGGAGCTATCGGAAGTTTTGCTTTAGCTACTATTGTAGCCTATCTAGCCTCATTTTTTACTCTCCGTTTTCTTTTTTTACCTCAAAAAATAGACCACTCTCCGCAAAAAAATATTGAGATGTTTGCTTCTTTAAAAAAATATATTCTCCCGGCTTTCGTTGGCAATCTAGCTATCACCATTTTAGGCAATGCGGATATGATTTTAGCCAAACATGCTTTGGATGCCACTTCGGCTGGACAATACGGTGCCCTAACTATTGTTTCAAAAATCATTTTTTTCGCTACCGGGGTTATTGCCACTGTTCTTTTTTCTATGTCAGCCGAGAATGATCATAAAAAAAGCAACTCCCTTAAAACACTTTTTCAAGCCATTTCGTTATTGTTGCTAGTTTCAATTTCTTCCACCATTCTATACTTTATTTTTCCTAATTTTATTTTGAGCTTACTTTTCGGAAATAAATATACCAACATTGCTTCCTTCCTTGGTTGGTTTGCTATTCTAGTTACTATTTTTTCTCTGGTTAATGTATTCTTTCAATACCTCTTATCAATTCATCAAACTCGGTTGGTTTATTGGTTATTAGCCATTTCACTTTCTATGATAATCTTTATTAAACTTTTCGGAAATACTATTTCTGGTATACTAACGATAAGTATTATAGCTCAAATAAGCGCGGTTATCTTAAGTGGTTATTTTGTTATTAGTTCAAAGAAAAAAGCCTTAACCTAATATTTAAAAAAATGAATAAAAAATTAATATCCTTGGTCATTCCGATTTATAACGAGGAGAGCAATGTGCCATTACTTTATAAATCATTAATGAATAACCTTTCAAAATTAAATCAATACAAATTTGAAATTATTCTAATTAATGATGGCAGTCAAGATAAAAGTTTAGAGATTATATCTAAACTCATTCAAGAAGATCAGCGAGTAAAACTAATTGATTTTTCTCGAAATTTTGGAAAGGAAGCCGCTACTTCAGCCGGATGTCACCTGGCTAAAGGCAATGTCGTTATCACCATGGACGCTGATCTTCAGCATCCACCAGAATTAATTCAAGAGCTTATTGCTAAATGGCGTGAAGGCCACGAGGTGGTTTATACTGTGCGCAAAGAAAATCAAGGAGCTAGTTTCACAAAAAAAATAACCTCCCAAATTTATTGGTGGATTTTTAATAAAATTTCGTCAGTTACCTCAGAGCCTCATTCCACTGATTTTCGTCTAATGGATCGTATGGTTATTGAAACTTTCAAAAAACTGCCTGAGCGTGAACGTCTCTTTCGAGGCTTAATTGATTGGATGGGTTACCGAAGAGCAAAAATCTATTTTACCGCTCCCGAAAGACATAGCGGGAAAGTGGCTTATTCTTATGGAAAATTATTTCATTTGGCCATAAACAGTATCACCGCTTTTTCTCTGTTGCCCCTTCGTTTCGCCGGCTATTTCGGAACCTTTATTACTGTCTCTAGTTTTTTATTCTTTCTCAGTATGTTAATTACCCGCTGGTTCATTAATCCATTATTATTTACCGCTCTCGCTTTTGTTATTGTCGCTAATACTTTTTTAATTGGAATAGTTTTAATTTCACTAGGTTTTATTGCTTTATATATCGCTCGCATTCATGATGAAGTAATTGGACGCCCTCTCTATATAATCCGCAAAAAAACCAACTTCAATGAATAATGATGAACCTATAAAATTTTCTATAATCATTCCGGTTCAAAAAATAAATGATTATGTTCTGGAAACGTGCCAAAAATTAGGAAACTTAAAAAATAATAACTTTGAGCTTATTATTTTTCCGGATGCAATAGATATTCAAGAAAAAGAAATCTTAGAAAAAAAACTAAAAGCTAGGCTAATTTCCACTGGCAATATTGGCCCAGCGGGCAAGAGAGACTTATCCTTAAAGTATGCGCAAGGGGAATATTTGGCTTTTTTGGATGATGATGCTTATCCAAAAGAAGACTGGCTGACTATAGCCGAAAAATTTTTGGAAAATAGTGAAGTATCTGCTTTAGGCGGATCCCAACTAACACCCCAGAGTGACTCGTTTTGGCAAAAAGTTTCTGGAGCGGTTTTTTTATCACCACTTTCCGGTAGCGCCTTAATTCGTTATTGGCCTAGTAAGCAACGTTGTGAAGTTGAAGACTGGCCAACGGTCAATTTTTTTATTAAAAAAAGTGATTTTTCTGCTATAGGAGGATTTGATTCCCAATATTGGCCAGGCGAAGATACTAAACTTTGCTTGGATATTGTAAAAAAGCTGAAGAAAAAAATTATTTATGTTCCAGATTTAATTGTTTTTCATCATCGTCGATCTGGTTTGCTAAGACATCTAAAACAAATTGGAAATTATGGCTTACATAGAGGATATTTTGCTAAGAAATTTCCAGAAACTTCCAAAAAATTTATGTATTTTATTCCCTCTCTTTTTGTTATTTTTTTAATTATAGGGCTAGTGACTTCCTATAGTTTTCCATTTATGATAAACTTATATTTATTAGTCATTTTTATTTATAGTTTTGCTTTATTATTTTCCACCCTAATGGTCTGGCAGAAAAGTAAAAATTTTTTTATTAGTCTAATGACCATTCCTTATCTTATTGGAACTCATCTGTGGTATGGGATTCGCTTTATTCAAGGTTTGATTTTTACTAAGGAATTAAAAAGTAAATTAGGAAAATAACACGAAGTGTCATCCCGAGTTTATTCTCGGGATCTAATAACTTTATAACTTTAAAACATTATAACTTTAAACTAGAAATTTTATGAAAATTTCCATATCTTATCCACCCCTAGAATCAAAAAAAGGCACTCCGTGCCTCACTCAAAATCGCCAATTTCAATGGTTTAATGCTCCAACCTATATTTATCCGGTTATTCCGGCTTATGCCGCTACTTTACTTAAAAATAACGGCTATGAAGTGCTGTGGGACGATGGAATTGCGGAAGAGCTGACATATAATCAGTGGAAAGAGCGCATTATTCAGGAGAAACCAGATATTATTGCTATCGAAACAAAAACTCCAGTCGTGGAAATGCATTGGAAAATTATAAATGATCTCAAAAATTCGAAATTCGAAATTCGAAATTCGAAATTCGTTCTGTACGGCGATCATGCCACAGCTCTTCCCCAAGAATCACTAGAAAAATCTAAAGTGGACTTTGTGATTCAATCAGGAGATTATGATTTTATGCTTTTGAATTTAGCTAATCATCTAGATAAAGGGGTAAAATTAGAAGGCGGATTTTGGTTTCGTTCTAGCTGTCATCCTGAACTTGATTCAGGATCTAATTTAAATTCCGGCTCGGAGGCCGGAATGACAATTATTTCCTCTGGACCTTCTGATCTTTCTAAACATAACTTGGACGATTTACCGATGATTGATAGAAAATTAACCAAGTGGAAAAATTACGCCTACAAAAATGGAAATTTCAAACATACTCCGGGAGCCTATATGATGAGCGGACGCGATTGTTGGTGGGGAAAATGCAGTTTTTGCGTTTGGGCTCAACCAGGAATGTTTCCAGGAAAAAATTTTCGCACTCGTTCGGCCAAAAATGCATTGGATGAAGTGGGACAGTTGATTGATTTGGGTGTGAAAGAAATTATGGAAGACTCCGGTTCATTGCCGATTGGACAATGGCTCGAAGAATTCTGCCAAGGAATGATTACTAGAGGATATAGCAAAAAGATTGTAATGAGTTGCAATATGCGCATCACCGGAATTAAAAAATTGGAAACCTGGAAATTGATGAAAAAAGCTGGCTTTCGTTTTATTCTCTTTGGATTAGAATCGGCTAATCAAGAAACCTTGGACAAAATTTGCAAAAATTTAAAAGTAGAAGAAATTGAACCTGGCCTTAAACTTTGCAAAGATGGGGGACTAGAACCTCATATTACGGCTATGATTGGCTATCCTTGGGAAACTAAAGAAATGGCACAGAAAACCATTGATTTGGCCAAGAAATTGTTTAGCCAAGGCTATGTGGATACGCTACAAGGCACTATTGTGACGCCCTATCCTGGAACTCCGCTCTATAAAGAATGTCAAGAAAAGGGATGGTTGGTGACTCAAGATTATTCCCATTATGACCAGAGAGGGCAAGTAATGAAGTCTCCGCTAACTGACGCTGAAGCCAAAGGATTAGTGCAAGGGCTTTACAAATCATTTATGACTCCTAAATTTATTTTAAAAAAGATTATGGCTATTCGCTCATTTGATGATATTAAATATATATTCATCGGTGGGATGCGAGTATTGGGACACTTGACTGATTTTTCAAAAAAATGAAGGCGAGAAAATGAAGGCTTAAATAAGCTATAAAATAGTAAATTTGACAGCGATATTAAATTATGATACAATTCCATTATTGATATTATTTTATTAATAAAAGAAATGAATTTTTTTGAATTTAAGAAGAAAATTGAAGAATTACCATTTTTTGAAACAAGAGAACTCAGGCTTATTTTGGGTCATGATTTTACAAGCACCACTCTTGTTAATCTGAAAAATTGGATGAAAAAAGGGCATCTGACTATGATTCGCCGAGGGCTGTATGCTTTAACGGAAGTCAAAGATAAAATTGACGCAATGGCATTTGCCACAAAAATTTATTCTCCTTCCTATGTCAGTATGGAAATGGCTCTGAATTTTTATGGGATTATTCCCGAAGCAGTTTTTACCATAACATCCGTGACGACCAGAAAAACCAAGAAATTCAAAACGCCAGTGGGAAATTTTAGTTATCAAAAAATCAAAAAAGAAGCTTTTGGCGGATTTGAAACAAAAAAACAAAGTGGAATTTCTTTCAATCTGGCGCTTCCGGAGAAAGCGCTGGTTGATTTTTTCTACTTGAACAAAAATATTTTAAACGGAGAAAAGAATCAATTTGAAGGTTATCGGTTTAATGAGGATTTTAAATTTAATTCAAAAAAACTTATTGATTTCGCAAAAGCGTTTCAAAACAAGAAAGTTTTATTTTTAACTCAAAAATTTATTGAATATTATGCTGCCTAGCAAAGATTTTTTCAAAAAATACGCGCAAGAAAAAAATATTCCATGGCAGGAGAAAAATATTCTTTTGGAATATTTGCAAACTCAAATTCTGAAAGCGCTTTCCTTGAGCGCCTATAATGAAAGCATTTCTTTTTTAGGCGGGACTTGTTTGCGTTTCGCGCACGGAATCAATCGCTTTTCGGAAGATCTTGATTTTGATTTGCTGAAAAAAGAAGGTTTTGAAATCGAAAAAATGATGCAGGAAATCAAAAAAAAGCTTGAGATGCAAGGATTTGAGATTGATGCTCGGACAAAAACCAATGAAAAGATTCATACAATTTATTTTAAATTTAAAAATGTTCTTCGGGAATTTGGTTTTAATGTCCCGAAAGATGAAAAGGTTTTAGTAAAATTTGAAGTTGATTTCAATCCGTTCAAAAATATTCAGATTGAAACAAAATTTTCCGATAGTTTTAATGAAAGGTTTCCTATGCAGGTAAATTCTCTAGAAACGCTCTTCGCGCAGAAAGTTATCGCTATTATTTTTCGTCCATATCAAAAAGGACGGGATTTCTATGATCTCGTTTGGTTTTTGAGCCAAAAAAATATTGAACCAAACTGGGAAATTTTCAAAGAAAAAGGAATTGATATCAAAAACCGCCAAGAGCTGGTAAAATTTCTGGAAGATCAAGCGCAGAAATCCAACCTGAAACAAGCCGCCAAGGACGTGGAAAGATTTCTTTTCTATCCCGAACAGGCACAATGGATTTTAAAACTCCCCAAATATCTGAAAAGTTTTGC
>PFCG01000021.1:0-922 GCA_002773095.1 Candidatus Moranbacteria bacterium CG10_big_fil_rev_8_21_14_0_10_35_21 | reverse complement strand
TGCGAATGAAGGGATGAAATTTTCAAGTTATTCAATAATTTACAGGGCGGAAAACAATTTTGATATTGAGAGATTGGTAACTCCAGAACATTGGAAGGAACATTTACAAGGAAAACAATTAGTGAAATTTGAATAGAACTAGGAATTTTTGGTATAATATGAACTGATAGTGAGGTTAAAGCCAACTATCAGTAACAAATATGGATAAAAAACCTACAAAAGGTGAATACATTGAGATTATATTATGATCTCATAAAACCGTCTTTTCCACAGAAGACATTGCTTTGTTGTGGGGCGAAAAAGTGGAAATTGCGGTTCGCTCAAGATTAAGCGACTATGCAAAAAGTGGAAAATGGAAACATTTTTGTCGCTTCCTATGTTACTAGAGAGATTGAGGTTGGCGGACAAAAGATAAATTTTGTCAGGATGAAGGACTATGTTTTGAGCAATACAATTGGAATTGAACAACGGGATAATGTAGCTGTTGCGACAAAGGAGCGTACGTTTTTAGACAGAATATATATCAGCAAGGACTATCATTTTGATCATTCATTGATTATTAATAATTGATCGGTTGAAAATTAA
Organism: Candidatus Moranbacteria bacterium CG10_big_fil_rev_8_21_14_0_10_35_21; assembly: GCA_002773095.1. Lineage (GTDB taxonomy): Bacteria > Patescibacteriota > Minisyncoccia > Moranbacterales > UBA2206. The sequence continues at coordinate 337 of PFCG01000021.1, read as the reverse complement.
TAATATGTCTTTATTCCTGCATTTAACTCTCCACGTCTTATCTGGTCTTTTGGCTGGATATTTTGTTTGGAAATATTATAAAAAACCCACTCTGACTTTTGGCTTTTCATTTTTAGGCGCGGTTTTAATTGATTTGGATCATTTTATTGATTATTTTTTGGCTTTTGGATTTAATTTTAAATTAGATTACTTTACTCACGGATATCAATTCCTAAAATCTGACAAAATTTATGTCTTGTTTCACGGGTGGGAATATGTTATTATTTTCCTTATACTAGGATTGTTTATTTTCAAAAGTAAGACTGCCAAAACAGTTATTTTTGCTTTAGCTTTCGGG
>PFCG01000026.1 GCA_002773095.1 Candidatus Moranbacteria bacterium CG10_big_fil_rev_8_21_14_0_10_35_21 | reverse complement strand
CAAGAAAGTTAAGAAAGCTATTAAATAGTTCCAAAAAAATAAAACAGGGCTTCAGTTAGGCCTTGTTTTTTTATTTTATCTTGGCACGGGGTAGTCAATGATGTTAGAACTATTTTTATGGATAGAAAGGATTATATTCATATTCCCGATTTGAAACCAGTTGAATAACTTGTCTATTTGAAATAATACTTTTGGAAACCAATATTTTCAGCTGGCTTTTGTTGTAGCTTCGTTAATAAAAAAACATAAACTTTTTGATAATTATCAGGATTTGTGTAAATAACAAGACTTCTTTCTATTATATTTATCTTGGAAAATATGCCTGTAGGATTTAATTTTAGATAATAAGTTTCTCCGCAAATATTTCTCATTTTGTTAAAATATCCTTTTTTCTCTTCATCTCTGCTATTCTTGTTTACATCCTGAATCTCAAGATAATTAATATAAAAATATGCAAAATCAGACCAGTTAAATTCTCCTTTTTCTGTTCCTTTTGAAACAATTACTCCTTGATTTGTAAGATTATAAATAAGTTTCTTTGGCTTAGATAATAGCGTATATATGTACGCTGGCACAAATGCAATAACTATAATTAATATATAGAGAAAAACGAAATACTTGATTAAACTTATTTCCAGTTCAATAATACGAAGAAACAAAAATCCAAAAAGAACCGAAATTGAGGCATATAATAATCTTATTATAATTTTTTTGCTTACATCCCTTCTCTCATCACTAGTTAGTATCCATTCTAAATCAGCTACTTCTTCTGCCTTAAGTTCGATTGGCTTTATTTCTAATGGCTTAGTCTTGTGTGTTATTGCATAAATTATAATGGCTATAATAAAAACTAATCCAATTAAAGCAGCTCCCAATGTTTCGGTATTAAAAAATATATCTGCCATAATTATTTTATAATAATTTACTATTTTATTTTACCACAAAAAGTTCTAACTTCCTACCACCCTATTAAAAAACAAGGCTTAAACAAGCCTTTGATTTCAGTGCACGGGTGGAAGGAGTCGAACCCTCGCCAGCGGATTTGGAGGCCGCTGTTCTACCGTTAAACTACACCCGCATTAAATTTATATTTTTACTAATTCCTTAATAATGAACATCAATTCTTCATATATTCTAATATCACAATACCTAATGCTTATACATCCTGGGTAATTTTCTTTTTTATTCTTGCCAGTATTTTTTTTCAGATATGATTTATTAAACTGAGCAACTGGAATTTTTGTAATATTTGACCAAAATTTAAGTTGCTTTTCCACATCATGATATTCATGAAGATGAACAAGTGCTCTAAATTTTTTTTCATTCAGGTTAAATGATTTTCTGAATACATACAAAAAATATTTAATCATTTTAGGATCCGCATTCATAAAAGAAACTGACGAATTCCCTTCATATTTCGTTCCCTCTCCCCAATAAAGCAATGCACATGCAATTTTAGGATTAATTTTTGAATGTCCAATATCAGAAAAATATTTCTTAACTTTTTTCTTTATTGCATCACTCTCAATCTCCCATTTCTTTCTTTTCACTTCATTCCCTTTCTTTCTGCCAGCAACACTTAACTCATGGATTCTATTCTTTGCTTTTTTGGATAATATTACATCTCTTACCCACAAGCTTGCAGTACTTTTTGATATTCCTAATTTTTCACTTATTTCCTTAAATGAAAATCCTTTTTCTCTCAATAATAGTGCTTTATTTTCTATATTACTTTTCACAAAATTAAACTAAGATTAGGGTTTATATAACCATAAGTCTTAGTTTAACAATAATTCAACACCTTTGTCAAGCTATTTAGACTCCTTGTGAATGGTGTGTTTTTTGCACTTACCACAGTGCTTCTTTACTTCCAACTTTTCTTTTATTTTTTTTTTATTCCGAGTTGTGTGATAGTTTATATTCTTGCAATCAACACACTTGAGCTTGACTAGATTGTCTTGTGACATAGTTTTATGAATTACTAATTATGAATTTGTTAATTAAAAAATTTTCTAATGAGCCTAGGGGAAGAATCGGACCCCCAACCTCTTCCTTACCATGCCTACCCGCTAATGCCTGAGCCGATGAGCAGAATTGAACTGCTGACCTACTCCTTACCATGGAGTTGCTCTACCAGCTGAGCTACATCGGCATTTTCGCGAAGGCAGGCGGGGAAGCGTTCTGCCACTGAACTACCTGGGCGGGCAAATAATCTGTTCAGACAGACACATCAATAAAAACATTGTGGGTGGAGAGGGATTTGAACCCCCGTAGTCCGAAGACGCGCGATTTACAGTCGCGAGCAATTGACCGCTCTGCCATCCACCCACTTTAAAAACTTCTATACTCTTCTATCCAACTTTTTATTATTCTTAATAACTTTTTGTCAGCATATCTTATATGGATTAATCCGTGAGGCATTTTATCTTTTTTATTTTCATCAAAATCATTTCTTATATATGGCTTCGTAAACTGTGATTTTTTTATTCTCGTGATCTTACTCCAAAAATTAATATTTTTATTAATATTTTGGTTGGAATAAAGGTATGCATATATTCTTAGCTTATTTTCATCTACACCGCAAATTTTTCTTAGAAATTTCAGAAATAGAATTATCATATTCTCATCGCTATTGGCAAAATCAATAATGTTTGCCTTTTCTGATTTTCCTCCTTCCCCCCAATATAGCATTGTTCCTATCGCCTTTAATGTCCTCAAATTTTCAGTGTTTATCTTTCTCAATCTAAACGACGGCTTGCATTTTTCAAAATTTATCAAATTACTTTCATTGGATTTTCTTCTTTTCAAACCGTTTTTTCGCATACAATAAAAAACGGCATCGATTGATACGCCAAGCTTATTTGCAACATCTTGAACACTTAGCTTCTCTTGATAATATAATTTTTTTACCCTATTTACAGATTTTTTGTTAATTGTCACCATAAATTTATTATACAAGATTATTACACAAAAAGCAAGTGTTCTAGAACCTATTGCTATTGACTAAATTTTAAAAAAACTTTCTTGAGCCACCTATCAGAGTTGTCACCCTACGGGTGATCACCCGCGAGGGTGAAACTAAACCTATTTACCCCGCACCAAAATTAAAAATGCACTCGTAAATATTTCTATGACTCGTGAGCCGAGAGAGGGAGTTGAACCCACAGCCTACTGTTTACAAAACAGTTGCTCTGCCAATTGAGCTATCTCGGCATTATTTATTTTTTAATTTGGTGCGGGGCTGGCGCAAAATCCCGAGTGCTCGGGACACTACCATTACCTATAATGTGACCCCACTTTGCCAGATTAGCTAACCAATTTTTCCAGTCTTCTTATTTTATATCTAACATTTTTATTCATCGGATCCAACTTCATAATTTGCTTGAAACATTCTTTAGCAAAATTAAAGTTTTCAATTTCCATATAATATTCTCCCAGTCTTTCATAGGCTTCTATATCTCTGGGATTAATGGCAATTCTTTCGATCAGGATTTCTTCCAATTTACTTTTTTCATTTTGCATACTTGCAGAAACCACCTTTTCTCCTATCATCGGTTTAACTTCCTTTTCTTCTTCCTTCGGCAAAGTTAAATTAATACTGACCTTTTTACGCTCCGGCTTATACTTTTTCAATTTTTCCATTATGTTTCCCCCGCTCGTAATTATTTCTTTTGACTTTTCTTCGGTTTCGGAAAATGTTTTTTCAGAATTTAAGTTCTCTCCCTTTTGTCTTCTATCTCTCAGCTTAGTTACCCAATCATGACATTTGGTTTCAACTTTAAGAAAAAACATTCTGACTTTTCTGATAAATTTTTCCAACATTCCTAACCAGAAATTTTTTAGCTTTTTTTTATCTTTAATCTTAATTTTTTCACTTAAGTTCCTAAAAAAACTATTTCTTCGACTAAAAATTTCGGCTACCTTAATTGAAAGATCCTCTTCTTTTATTTGAGAAGATTTTTTCATCAAAAATAAAATAATTCCGATGAGACTTAAAACTATTAAAATTGGAGGCATGATGGAATACAACATATTTTTATTCTTTGATTTCGCTTTTTTTAATCATTATATATTCTCCCTTTTCTAATTTTATCTTTAATTCTTGTTTTTCTGGAATAATTTCCATAACAGTGCCTTTGCCTTTTGAGGTTTTTACCGTGCTATAAAGTTCCGGCATTCCTTTGAGCATTTCCCGATATTGTTCCGCTTCATAAGCTAAGCAACACATCAATCTTCCACACAGACCGGAAATTCTTTCCGCTCCCCTGTGGGCTACCTGCTGAGCTCTGGCCATATCAGTAGTGATGCTTTGAATACTACCCTTAAAGCACACGCAACAAAGTTCTCGTCCACATATCCCATAACCTCCCAAATTTTTCGCTTCGTCTCGCGAACCAATTTGCTGCATACGAACTGATTTTTTTATTTGGCGAGAAACATTTTTGACCAATTCCCGAAAATCAATTCTCCCATCTGAAGTGAAAACAAAAACTATTTGCTTACCATCTAGACTTAAGGCCCCATCCACCAATTTCATTTCTAAGCCAGCTTTTTTAATTTCTTCCCGACAAATTTTTAGATATTCTTTTTTCTTTTTTTGATTTTCTTGATAATTTTTCAAATCTCTTTCGCTGGCCACTCTTTCCACTTTTTCTTCCGGATTTTCATTCAGCATAGCATCCGCATTAAGCACTTCTCCAATTTCAAGGGACTGCTTCAATCTAACGATTACGGTGTCTCCTTTCTCCAGCTTAATATCACTGCGACAAACTTTAGGCCTTTCCCAGGAATATATATTTACCAATACTTTAAACATAGGTTTATAGCTCGAATCTTTCAAACTTTCCAATTTGAATATTTTCTCCGATTTTAGCTATTTTTTCTTTAATTAAATCTTCTACTTTCAAATCGTTATCCTTAATAAAAGGCTGGGAAAGCAAGGATATTTCTTCACGAAATTTTTTTACTTTTCCTTCCAACGCTTTTTCTATCACAGCTGGATTTTTGCCAACATTCAATAATTGTTCTTTCCAAATTTCTTTTTCTTTTTCGATTTCTTTTTCAGAAACATCTTCTGGTTTTAGATATTGAGGATCAGTCGCCGCTATTTGCATAGCTAAATCTTGACCCAAAGCTTGAAATTCAGAGTTCTTGGCTACAAAATCAGTTTCGCAGAAAAGCTCTACTATAGCTCCGATTTTTTTATTGGAATGAACATAGGTAGCTATTATGCCCTCTTTGACACTTCTGGCACTTTTTTTCATAGCTCTTTCTTGCCCTTTCTTGCGAATAATTTCAATGGCTTTTTTTTCATCTCCCTTGGATTCTTCCAAGGCTTTTTTGACCATCACTATGCCAGCTCCGGTTTTTTCTCTAATTTTTTTAATTAATTCTAAGTTAGTACTCATAAAATTATTTCTGATTTTTTATTTTGGAATTTCGCTTTTAGCTTTGGCCTGTAAAGACTTTCCTTCCTCCACCGCTTTACCAATATAGGCCAGCATAGTTTTCAAAGAAGAGACGGCATCGTCGTTAGCTGGGATTGGATAATCAATTTCACTAGGATCAACATTAGTATCTGCCAAAGCAATAATAGGAATATTTTTTCTAATGGCTTCTTGCACGGCCAGATTATCTTCTACCAAACTAGCTACAAAAATAGCCATTGGTAATTTAGTCATAGTTTTTATACCTCCCATCTTTTCTTCCAGTTTTTTCAACTCTTCAGAAATTTTCATTTGTTCAAATTTGGTATACTGAGAAAATTCTCCTTTTTTCATTTTTTCCTCTCCATCTCTCAAAAATTTTGTTCGGGTGGAAATATTTTTGAAATTAGTAAACGTACCTCCCAACCATCTTTCCGTTACAAAAGGTAGCACTAATCGACGAGCCAAAGATTTCACTAGTTTTTTGGACTGTTTTTTGGTTCCGACTAAAAGCAATTCCTGCCCTTCAGAGATAATTTTGGAAATAAATTGACTGGCTTCTTCCATTTTTTGAGCCGATTTTTCCAAATCAATAATATTAATTCCTGACTTAGTGGTAAAAATATATTCTCCCATCTTAGGATTTTTGCGAGCTTTTTGATGTCCAAAATGCACTCCGCTTTTCAACATCTCTCGCATATCAACCTTAACCTTCCCGAAATCAAAATCGGCGAAATAATCTCCGCCAACATTTTTCGGATTTTGGCTCTGGCCATTTTCCGATTCACTTTTTTCTGCCTGTTTCACAGCAGACTCTTTTTGCTTATTCATTTTTTTATCCTTAATTTATTATTCGCTTCTCAAGGAAGCGTCCGCTACTTCTCCTTTTTGACTGACTTATAATCAAAGTCCGAAAAACCTCTTAAATCCCTTTTGGGGACAGGATGAGGTCGAAAAAGTATGAGTTTTTATACTGGAAAGTATACATTTTATCATTCCCCTTGTCAATTCCTCTAGTATGTGATAGATTGGCTAAAGTTATAAAAATGCTAAATTAAGTTCTAAAAGAAGCCTCTATGAAAAAAGATATTCACCCAAAGTATTATTCTGACGCTAAAATAATTTGCGCTTGTGGAAACACTATTGAAACCGGATCCACTACTCAAGAAATGAAAGTAGAAGTCTGTTCTGCTTGCCATCCGTTTTATACTGGTAAGAAAAAGGTTTTGGATACCACTGGACGTGTTGATCGCTTCAAAAAATTGTCAGAAAAAGCCGCTAAAAAACAAAGTGCTAAGAAAGTTAAAAAGGTAAAATCAGTTAAGAAAGAGAAAGAAGCGAAGAAAAAGAATACAAAGTAACTTTTAGTATAATATTTATATTCTTTTATTTTAATAACTCTTTCAGCCTTTCGAAAGACTTAGCTACAAATTTAGCTAAACGAACGTAAAATCCCGAGGACTCGGGATAGTGAGTGAAGCTTGAATTTGTCTAAGTCTGAAGTTTGGCTGAGAGTTATTTTTGTTTACTTTTTCTTACGGAAAGAAAAAGTAAGAAATCAAATTTATTAAAAGTTGGTATCGCATTGAGGTTTTTGACCTCGTTTTTTAATTATGCTAAACTTCTCTTTTATTATAGAATGATAATAAATATGCAACCGCAAATAACCAATCTCAAAAAAGAATATTCAGACATTCAAAAACAACTCGGTGAACCTGGGGTTGTTTCTGATGGGAAAAAAATGGCGAAACTCGGCCGAAGACAAGCCGAACTGACAGAATTAATTCAAGTGGCTGATGAATTGGAAAAAACAGAAAAAGATATGCAAGATAACGCCGAAATTATTAATAACGAAGCTAATGGAGAAATGAGAGAAATGGCGATGGAAGAAAACATTAAACTAGCTTCTCAAAAAGAATCCCTTGAAAAAAAACTGCGAGAACTTTTAATTCCCAGAGATCCTAATGATTCCAAAAATATCATTATTGAAATCCGTGCCGGAGCCGGTGGCGACGAATCAGCTCTTTTTGCCGCCGAACTTTTCCGTATGTATTCTCATTTTGCTGAAAAAAACAAATGGCGCGTTTCCATTTTAAATTCCAACCAAACTGGTATTGGCGGTTTCAAGGAAGTTATTTTTGAAATCAATGGATCCGGAGCTTACGGAAAAATGAAATACGAATCCGGAGTGCATCGAGTTCAAAGAGTACCGGAAACTGAAAAAGTAGGCCGAGTGCACACTTCCACCATCACAGTAGCCGTTTTGCCAGAAGCTGAAGAAGTTGATCTAAAAATTAATCAGGAAGATCTGCGCATTGATACCTTTTGTTCTTCTGGTCCTGGTGGACAATCAGTTAATACCACCAAAAGTGCCGTACGTATCACCTATTTGCCAACTGGCTTAATTGTTTCCTGCCAAGATGAAAAATCGCAGATTAAAAACAAAGACAAAGCTATGAAAGTTTTGCGTTCTCGTCTACTTCAGTTGGAAGAAGAAAAACGTGCCAAAAAAATGGGCGACGCCAGAAATTCTCAAATCGGTACTGGAGACCGCAGTGAAAAAATTCGAACTTATAACTTCCCTCAAGATAGAATAACTGATCATCGCATCAAACAGAGTTGGAGCAACCTTCCTAATATTCTAAGTGGTAATATTGGAGAAATTATGACTGCTTTGCAAGAAGAAGATATTAAAATGAAAATGGCGAAATAATCTTACTTTTCAACTAGTTCTTTAATTTAAGGAGGGTATAACATGGAAATATTGGATAGAATATTTAATTCTTTCAAAAATCCAGAGAGTCCAGACGAGCGCATCAAGAGAATACTTAAAAAGTTCAAAGGTGGAGCTACTATCGACTCAGAAGAAGAACTTAAGGTGCTTGAACGATAATTTTCCACTGGCATGGTCAACTTTGGGTTTGATTACAAGCTCACGACAGGCACTGCTTCACTAACCAAGCAGGGGCAGTGGTTTCTGAGACAGCTATGAAGATATTAAAACGAGGGGAAGAAATTTTTCTTCCCCTCTTTATTTTTCCTCTCACCTATTTTCTTTTTGAAGGTGGCGGGCCGAGCCACAAAAATTTTCCTGAACCATGCCTTTCGAATCCCCTTCCAAGAAGTATCAAGGAATAATTGGCTCTCACTTTAATATATTCCTGCATTTCACGATCTTCCTTACTATCCTTCTTAACGCGCTTCTTCATGACTGCCTCCTTTTTTAAAAATCAATCCCTAAAGAATTTAACAACAAATCATACAGAATAATAGTGGCCACTATCAAAAAAATCATGACCAAAAATCTATACTTATGCTTGTGCTTGTGATATAACACCCGCTCATGATGATTTATTTTATCTAAAAGTTCGTCTCCAAATTTAATAGAAACAAAGGTGCCTATTAGAGAAAGAAGGATAATAATCCAAAACGGAAAAGGTTTTTCCAGAATGTGTTTGAAAAACACTAAAATCTTCGTCTTAGCATAAATTTCTGGAGCAAAGAAAAAAGCATAGCCATTTAGCACAATAGCCAAAATCCATACAAAAATTTCTGAAACAATCATTTTCCCTTTCAAAACTAAGCGCAATGGGAAATCAAGCAAAAATCCTGCGTCTGCAATTGGTGTACACAAAACAAAAAATGACCAGCTAAGCATAGCCACAAAAAATCCCTCTTGGACACCATATTTTTGGCTGACAAAAATGAAATATCCCACAAATATAAAAATTACCAACAAAAACTTCACAAAAACACGCCGTTTTGTTTCGTGTTTCAATAAATTTTTATGAATTGGTTGATTGCCAAATAATTTATCCGTCATATTCTCAAAAGAAATAACAATTTAAATACTGATTCAAATATATATTTCTACAAAATTTGCCTATTATCTGCGTTTATTATATTCCCTACCTTATTTCTATTATATCATTATTCCTTACCAAAATGAAAACTTTAGCTGAGATTAGGCAGAAATATAAAAAAAGATCTATCAGATTTGGATCTGATTATTTTGTATAATGCTTAAGAATAAAATTGGTTCAATTTATTTTTTCCTAAAATCAGCTTCGTTTAGATTAGCTTGGCGCAAAATTGATTTAAAAGTTCCTAGTGGTATTTCTTTTCTGCCTGCCAGAACAATCACAGTCAAGGTTGGATTGCCGGTTTTTCGAAGTTTAATATGACTGCCTTTTTGGGAAATATAAACAAAGCCCCGTTTCTGCAGGACTTTGATAATTTCCGAAGATGAATAAAATTTAGGCATGGCAGATTGACATTTTGACAAGTTCCGGATTTTCAATTTTCGTCACTTTCGGAACTTTTATATCTTCAAAATATAATTCTAACGCTTCGTCCAATGATGCCAACGCCTCTTTTTTGGTCTTGCCAAAGCTGGAAACTTCCACATTCAAACACTGGGCAACATAATATTTTCCCTCTTTCCAAATTACATTTTTTAGATTAATTTTACGCATAAATTTATTGTTTTCTACAACATAATACTGCCATAGAGGCAAAAATATGTCAAATTTCAGCTAACGTTAGGCATATCCGAAGTTTTTCTGAAGCGGAGCGTAAGAAAAATTTGGGGGAAAAAATTTTGCTTTCCTTATTTTATTACAAAGTGCAAAATTTTTGAACCGGATATGCCTTGTTGTGTGATGTAGCCAGAAATTTATTCTTTCTTATTGTTATTTTTTTGGCAAATTTACTTTTTGAGATTTTCTGCTTTGCTATACATTT
>PFCG01000030.1 GCA_002773095.1 Candidatus Moranbacteria bacterium CG10_big_fil_rev_8_21_14_0_10_35_21 | reverse complement strand
TGAGCTTGTAGAGATAGAAACAAAACTTGACCGCCGAATTAGTAGGGAAAAAATCTGAAAGTTTGATTTTGGTGGGCATGCCTGGATTCGAACCGGGGACCTCGTCATTATCAGTGACGCGCTCTAACCAACTGAGCTACATGCCCTTAAATAAAATTAAATTAACTAAACCTCGTCATTACCCGCCACGGCGGGCGCGCTCTAAACCCCAGCCATAGGCTGGTCGGCCTATGGCCGAAACTGAGCTACATGCCCTTAAAATAATCGGTGGACCGGACAGGACTTCTCCTCACTCCGACTCGGAGCCTGGGCGCTACACACAATAAATCTTCACTTGCTCGGATTTACTCGCGCCCTTCAAGTCCTTTTATTTTTAACCAAGTGGACCGGACAGGACTTGAACCCGCTACCTCCTCGGTGCAAACGAGGCGCTCTACCAGGTGAGCTACCGGCCCATTAATAACTTTATTTATTTACTAAGGATAAAAAATAACATCCCTAAAACAAACAAACTTACTGAACCAAAACTGATGATTATTCTAGCAAGAGAATTTAATTTTGTCCAGATTATTTAAGTTTTTTTACAGCCTCTTTAAATTTATCACCTCTTTCGAATTCATTGGCAAAAATTCCAAAACTAGCTGCTCCAGGAGAAAGAAGCACCACATCACCTGTTTCTGCCGACTGATTAGCAAATTCGACGGCTTTTTCCATAGAGTCGGCTATAATAAATTTTTTTTCTAGATCTGAATTAATAAATTTCCTCTCTAACTCAATGATGATTTTTTCAGTCGCTTTTCCTTTCAAGAAAACAACGCCCTTGACTTTTTCGGCTATTTTTTCTACCAATGGGGACATATTAAGATTTTTATCTGACCCTCCACAGATTAAAACCACCGGATTAATAAATGCCTCGATGCCAAAGATAGCACTCTCAGGAGTAGTAGCCGATGTATCGTTATAATATTTAATCCCATTAACCTCTCTGACAAATTCCAAACGATGAGCAATGCCCTTGAAGGTTGCTATAGTTTTTTTAATATAATTCGCATCTATTCCTAGCGCATAGGCAACTCCTATTCCCGCTAAAATATTTTCTAGATTATGTTCGCCTTTTATTCCAACTTCAGACAAATCAATTATTTTCTTTTCGTCTATTCCGTTGTTTAAATAAATAGCTCCCTCATTAATATAAACCGACTTTCCATTAGAAATTTTATTTCGAGAAAATTTAATAATCTGGGATTTTATTTCCGGTTCCATTTTTCTTAGGATTTCATTATCCCAATTAAGAATACAAAAATCTTTAGGTTTTTGATTAAGAAAAATAAACTTCTTATCCTGGATATAATCTTCCATTGTTTTATAATAGTTCAGATGATCAGGATAAATATTAGTAAGCACCGCTACTTGAGGACTAATTTTGGCCTTGCCTAAAGCACTCAATCTCCAGCTAGAAAGTTCGAAAATAACCAAGCTGTCTTTTTTTAAGTTTAGAAGTTTGTCCAATACAGAAATTTGTCCGACACCAACTTTGATAGTATTTTTTCCAGAATTTTTTATAATTTCATAAATAAAACTGGACGTGGTTGTTTTGCCCTTGGTGCCAGTAATACCCACTACTGGATTTCTATTCAATTTAAAGAAGAGCCCAGCATCTATTTCTACTGGTATTTTCTTTTCCAAAGCTGCTTTTATATATTTATTATTCCACGGTATTGGTGGAGTTTTTATAATCAGATCAGCCCTTAAAAAATCTTCGGGACGATGTTGCCCAAAGACATACTCGATACCTTTTAAATCTTTAATTTTGTCTAAAGAATTAGCCAACTGTTCTTTTGTTTTCAAATCAGTGACTATAACATGGGCTCCAGCCGAACACAAAAATCGGACGGTTCCGATTCCGCCCCCATGTAGACCTAGGCCCATTACTAAAACTTTTTTACCCCGTAAATCTTCTGTTTTCATATTATCGCCTCAATACTTTCCCGTTTTTTAATCCGGTACATTTGCCTTTATCTAAAACTAATTGACCATTAATAATAAGGGTTTCTACGCCTTGACTATATTGATATGGATTATCTGCAGTAGCTAAATCCTCTATCTTATTTTGGTCAATAATAGCAATATCCGCAAAATATTTTAACTCTAATTTCCCTCTTTTTTCTATTCCAAACTTTTTTGCTGGAGCCAAAGTCATTTTTCGGATTGCTTCTTCCCAGCTAATTATCTTTTTTTCTTTTACATATTTTGCTAACACCTTAGGAAATGTTCCAAAACTTCTAGGATGAACCAACTCTCCGGTTTTTGAATGAGCAATATTATATCCCGCTCCATTAGTTGAAATTATCGACAAAGGATGCATAATAGCTTTTTCCACATTTTCTTCGCTCAATACTTCCATAGAAGTTATCACCCTTCCTTCGGAAGCTAATAAAATATCCAAAACAGCTTCTTCCAATGACTTCTCTTGAGATTTAGCTATTTCTGCAATACTTTTATTACCTAAAGTTTTATTTAATAAAGATATGGCAATCTCTATTTTTGAATAATTAAAACCCGATTCTTGCATTTCCCTTATAACCTTTTTTCTAATAATCTGATCTTTGAGTCTTTGCAACATCACTTTTTTCCCTCCAGCCGAAACCCAATTTGGCAAAAGAGTGTAAAGAACAGTTCCAGTGTTAGTATATGGGAATACATCAAAACTTATCTCCATACCTTTTTCATGAGCCTTATCCAGAAGATAAAAAGCGTCGTCCATTAAATCCCAATTATTTTCTCCCATTACTTTTAAATGAGCTATGTGAAGCTTCACTCCAGTTTTTTCAGCAACCTTAATTGATTCTTCAATCGCTTCCAAAAAATCTTTTCGTTCATCTCTCACGTGAGTAACATAAACTCCGTCAAATTTTTTTATAATATTAGCTAACTCCGAAAGTTCATCAACAGTAGCACTACGTGCATGCGTATAAACTAGTCCCGTTGACATTCCCAGAGCACCTTCCTTAAAAGATTGGGTAAGCATTTTTTTCACAAAATCCAATTCTTTTTGTTCAAGCCCTCTCATCTGATCTTTCAATATTCCTCTTCTCAGTGTGCCATGTCCAGTCAGCGTCCCAAAATTAACAGAAATTTTTTTGGTTTCCAAAAAATCAAAAAATTCTTTCAAGGAAAGCCAATTAAAATTTATCTGATTGAGATTAGACCATTTTTGAATGGATTGAAGTGTTTTAGAATCAGCCAGGGGAGCCAAAGAAGACCCACAATTTCCACCAATTATAGTGGTAATACCCTGATAAAGTAAACTTTCTAAATTAGGATTTTGGAATATTTGCCAATAGGTATCACTATGGTTATTCACATCAATAAAACCAGGGCAAACAATTTTACCTTCGGCATCAATTTCTATTTCTCCTTTTTCATTATGTAATTCTCCAATCTCAACAATTCTATCTTCTTTAATCCCGATGTTGGCTTGATACATAGCCTTGCCAGTCCCATCTACCAGCATTCCATTTTTTATTAAAATATCAAACATAATAATCTATTTTATTATATGTTCCACCATTTCAACCAACCGATTGGAATATCCCCACTCATTATCATACCAAACGACAATCTTAATTAAATTTCCTCCTACAACTTTAGTCAGAGAAAGATCCACGATACTTGATTTTGGATTACCAATAATATCCGAAGAAACAATCGGATCATTGGTCACTTCTAAAATATTTTTATATCTATCCTCTTGGGAAGTTTTAGTTAAAACATTATTGATTTCCTCCACTGTAGTATCCTTTTTTAAAAGAAAAGTGAAATCCGAAAGTGATCCATTAATGGTGGGTACTCTAACTGCTAGTCCATCAAAGAGACCTTGTAGTTCTGGAATTACTTCTGCTGTTGCAATAGCTGCACCAGTAGTTGTCGGAACAATGTTTTGAGCGGCCGCTCTTGCTCGGCGAAGATCTTTGTGCGGTCCATCTTGAATATTTTGGTCAGCAGTATAAGAATGAATAGTTGTCATCATGGCCTTTTCCACTCCAAAATTTGAATGGATAATTTGCGCTACTGGAGCAATACAGTTGGTGGTGCAGGAAGCATTAGAAACAACATCCTGATTTGAATATTTGTCTTCGTTTACTCCTAATAGAAAAGTGGAAACATCCCCTCCTTTAGCTGGAGCAGAAATAATTACTTTTTTGGCCCCCGCTTCAATATGAGCGCGCGCCTTTCCGTCTTTAATAAACCGACCTGTGCATTCCAAAACCACATCGATATTTAATTCTTTCCAAGGAAGCTTGGTTGGATCCGGTTCAGCGAAGATAGGATATTCTTTGCCATCGATATTTATACTTTTTTCTCCCGCAGAAACTTTTTTGGGATATTTTCCATAGACCGTATCGTATTGAATTAAATGAGCTAGAGTTTTAGCATCAGTCAAATCATTGATAGCCACTACTTCTAGATTATTTTTTTCTAAAGCAATTTTAAAGGCTGCTCGACCAATTCGTCCGAAACCATTGATAGCTAATTTTGCCATTTTTGTCTGTGAGCAAAGAGAGCAGGAACAAAAACGAGCATCCCGCACCAATTCGCTCTTTTAATTTTAATATTTTTACAAACTAAGCCGCAGGCGATTCCGTGAATTAGACTATGCATAAACTATATTCTAATTCGGAATTTGGTGCGGGATAGTCATACGCTTTTATTTTACCTCAATATTGGTTATTTTCCAACTATCCCCTTCTGTTTTCTTTATATTAAATTTTACATCTTTCAAAATTGTATCTTTGGCGATGCTTTCCAATCCGAACTGCAAATTTTCCAAATTAATTTCTTCCGGATGTTCGTCGAAACTATCGTGTGCCATAGATATCGTTCCAACTTCCAAAAAAACTTTGGAAACTTGCTCCAATTTTTTTTCCTGTGTTATTTCCAGAACCTTATCAATAATCTGTTTAGCTAAAAGAAAATCATGCACGCCTTTTTTGTCCGCGAGCTGGGCGAGTGGCTATAAAAACGAGCGTCCCGCACTAATTCGCAATTATTAACTTATTAAATCAAATATTTAAGCCGTAGGCGAATCCGCGAATTAAACTTTACATTATTTACAATTAAATCGGAATTGGCGCTGGGATAATAAAATTAGTGGACCGCGCAAGATATGCACGGATCATAAGCCCGAATAAAAGCCCGCAATTTTTTCTCTCTTTCATGCTCCTCTAAATTCATAACTTTTGGAAGATAAAGAGCAATATCATCCTCTAAATTAGAAAGGAATTGAGCCGTAGGCGTCATAATGTTCACATTTTTTACATATCCCCTATTATCCACTTCAATATGATAATAAAGCGTTCCGCGAGGAGCTTCTACTGCCGCAACACCTACTCCTTCCTTGACTGCATATTTTTCAGTCAAAGCTTTGTTTAAATCTACGTGAGACAATTCTTTGAGAATTTTTCCTGATTCTTCAATACAATGAATTACCTCTGTCATTTGAGATAAAATATTATGGAAAGGATTGAAATCCGGGAATGTCCAGCCAAGACTTTCTAAATATTTATGCGCTAGGGGCATTAATTTGTCTCGATTATTATTAATCCTAGCAATAGCACCAATCATATAGCTCTTTCCGTTATGCTCTACTTTTTTAATGACTTCTTTTTGCTTTTGCAATTCATGAAAATTAGCTTCAAATTTTTCCGCCGGAATATGCAATCCCTGAGAAGAAATAATATCGCCTTCATAAATAGCATACCGACCTTTTTGCCCCAAAGAAACATATTCAGTTTTTCTGGAAAATTCAGGAATCTTTATTTTTCGGAAAAATTCTCCTAATTCTAGCACTTCGGAAATAATTTTTTCACTTCCTTGAATCAACTGTTGAATTTCTTCCGTGGTGGGCACTTTCTTAAATCCTCCAACTTCATTGGTTAATGGATGAACCACCCTACCGCCAATAATTTTAATCAAACTCATTCCGTATTCTCTAATTCTAATAACCATTCTTGTTTCTTCCGGATATTCTTTAATTAAAGTTAGATCATTTTCCATATCCAAAAAATCAGCCAAAGACAGAAAGAAAAGATGCAACGCATGAGAATGAATAAGTTGTCCTAATTCCAAAAGAGTTCTTAATTTTTTTGTTTCTTCACTCACTTTGACTCCCATAGCATTTTCCAAAGCCTTAATAGAAGTTAAATTATGAACTACCGGACAAATTCCACAAATTCTTTGAGCCACAATCGGAACATCCATAAAATTCCGACCAACCAATATACCTTCAATCAAGCGCATGCCTTCCTGTACTTCTAATTTAGCCGACTTGACGTCGCCCTTAATAATACTGGCTGCAAAACCGGCATGTCCTTCTGTTTTAGCAATGTGATTTATTTTTATATTCACCCCGTTAGAATTTTGCAACTATTGTTTAAACCAATAGTGAAAATTATTTAAATTATTATTATTTTGTATCCCGTATAATCATAAATTCTAACGGGGTTCATAATATTTCACAAACATTTTTCATTTCCCTAATATCCTCATTGGTCAGTGTTGGGTTATCCATATCCTGATCAGCCATTAAATAATACATCAGAGATAAGGGATTTTCCACATGATCAATTCCGCGAGCGTGTCCAAATTCATGAGAGAGGGTCAACCGCAAATCTTCTTCTGTTTGATATTGATATATATTAATGATATCGGCAGAATAAACTCCTTTTTCAAATTCTCGAGTAGCTCCATATTTATCTTTATAGGTATTAACTTTGCTATTATAATTATTAACAAGTTTGTTTTCTTTCTTCACCGCTCCGTTAATCTTTTCTGACTGAGAATTTAAATCCTTTCTTTCCTTGTCTAGCTTTTTATATTCTTCCTCTAAATCTTTTTTATCATCCTTAAGTTCTTCATATTCTGATTGAGAACTTTTGTCGCTCTTATTCCAATCATCTACTTTGTTATTGTATTTTTTTAAATTTTTTTCATATTGAGCTAAGTTTTCTTCATATTCTTTGGATTTTTTTTCATAAGAAATTTTTAGGTCATCGTAATTTTTATTCAAAACATTAGCGCTGGAATTTAACGCTGCCAACTCTTTTTCTAATTTTAATGATTCATCGGAACTGGCTTGCCTTTCATCATAGATTAAATTCACTTTTACTAATCCATCCGGATTATATTCAAAAATATTCATTCCCATAGCATTTTCCCAGATTTTTTCCGAGTCCATAACTATTTTTTGAAAATCCTCCCGCGCCATTCCAAAGCGTTCATCCACATTGCCAATCGAATATTCTATCGGCTGAGAGCAAGGAGTGGAAAAAATATTTTCTACCTCTATTGATAGCTTTCCATTTTTAACTTCCACTACCTTTTTTTGAAAAGACCAGACCGTACTTCCAGTTATAGCTAATAATATTATTAAAATCTTTAGAGCCTTCATATTTTAGTTAATCTTTTTTTCTCTTTCTTCTAAATCATCTCTGAGGCCATAAATTTCAGCAGTATTTTCAAATTCTTCATCAGTCATCATATTTTTCAAGGTAGCTCGCATAGCCTTGATATTACCCTTGGGACGCAAGCCTCTGCAACCTTGGCAAACCATTCGAGATGTCGGACAAGCTGCATCACATCCTCCCAAAATCATTGGCCCAAAACACGGCTTTTTATCCAATAGTAAACAACGATTGCCCTTTTTCTTACATTCCACACAAACTGGATTGTCAGGAATCTGGGGAATTTTTCCAGCTAATAATCCCGGCATATACAGCAAAAATTCTTCTGCATTAATGGGGCAACCCGGAAAAGTGAAATCCACTTTCACAAAATTATCCACTTCCTTGATTTCCGGATTTTCAATCCCTTGAAGATATTTATAGACATGTTTGATGGTATTTTTTCCTTCTTGATAATTTTTTATTTCCGGAATACCACCCATAGCGGCACAATTTCCAATCACTACCAGTAATTTACTGCGCTCGCGCAGATTTTTCAAAGTTTTAATATTTTCTTCTGTCATCGGATTACCTTCTATAATTCCAACATCTAATTTTTCTCCCTTATCTTCTTCATCTTCTAAAAGTCGAAATTCCACCATTTCTACTTGATTGGCAAAATCCAAAAATCTTTCTCCCAAATCCAGAAGCGCAAACTGGCACCCTTCACAGGACGTCAGACTAACAATAGCAATTTTTGGTTTGTTTTTATTTTCCATTGAATTAATTATACCACAAAAAATGCTTACTAAAAATAAAAATCTCGCTTACCTTTAGTAATTTTTTCTAAACGTTTTTGGGTTTCTTTTCTAATTTTTTGGTCGGGAATAAGCTTGAGATATTTCTGGATTATTTTTTCACCCAAAACTTTCTGTTTTTTGTCGGCATAATCCAACAGATATTCTTTGAAAGTCAAAATAGCATTAGGCCGGCAGAAATTTTGAATATCTCCCGGTTTCGCCAAATCCATAAATTTTTCTCCAGTTCTGCCAATGCGATAGCAAGCTGTGCAAAAACTAGGCATCATTTCTTTTTCCAAAAGCGCGCTAATAAATTCAGACACACTGCGATGATCAGCCGTGTGAAATTGCTCCAAATTATGCCCTTTGCCATAACCACCGGGAGCCGTGCGTGAGGCCGCACTGGTTTGAGAAATTCCAGTGATGAAAGCTTTTTCCCTAATCTCGGCTCTTTCTCGTGTAGAAATAATCATTCCGGTATATGGCACAGCCAGGCGCAGAATGGCCACTATTTTTAAAAGTTCATTTTCGTCCACATAATGTTTCGGCTTGAAATTCACCGAATCCGCCGGCTGAAAACGCGGAACTGAAATGGTGTGAGGACCCACTCCAAATTTCTTGTCCATATATTTGGCGTGAGAAAGCAACGCCAACACTTCAAATTTCCAGTCAAAGAGTCCAAACAAAACCCCAATCCCCAAATCATCAATCCCCGCTTCAAATGCTTTGTCGTGCGCGAAAAGCTGACGAGCATAGTCCGCTTTCGGACCTTTGTGCATTTTTTTGTATGTTTCTTGATGATAAGTTTCTTGAAACAATTGGTAGGTTCCTATACCGGCTTTTTTTAATTTTTTATAATTTTCCACTGTCGTGGAAGCGATATTCACATTCACTCGACGAATGGAACCTTTTTTGGATTTGGTGGCATAAATGGTTTTAATCACTTCCACCACATAGTCAATCGGATTTTCTTTTTCATGTTCGCCAAATTCCAAAAGCAGTCGCTTGTGACCCATATCCTCCAAAATTTTCACTTGTTTCTTGATTTCACTCAATTTCAATTTCTTTCTCGGCATCTTGTTGCGCGCGTGGAATCCGCAATATTCACAATCATTAACACAAAAGCTAGAAATATAGAGTGGTGCAAAAAGCACTAGCCGTTCTCCATAAATTTCTTTTTTTATTTTTCCGGCTGTGGAAAAAATTTCTTCCAAAAGTTTTTTATCTTTCACATTGACCAAAGCTCCCACTTCTTCCAAAGTGAGTCCTTTTTTATTCAAAGATTTTTTCAATATTTCCGCTACCTTTTTTTTGCTAGGATTTTGATTTTTTTTGAGAATGGAAAATATTTTTTCCTCATTCAGAACTTTTTTTATTTTATCCATAAATTCTTTTCCCTGTGAAATACCACACAAAGCGTGGTCCGCGGAGCAGAATTTCACAGGGTAAACTTTATAACTTTATAACTTTCTACTTTATAACTTTATTTAATTCTTCACCCATCCTTTCTTCAATCATCTGATAGCTTTCTTCCGCTTTGAAAAGACCATATTTTTCCCAAATGCTTTCTTTATCAAAAAATTTGTTGTCATATATTTTATAATTGGCACGATATTTTCCCGGTGTGAGATTGAGCATTAAAGAATTAGCTCCTGCTAAAAGTCCTTTTTTTCTTCCGCCTTCGTCCGCCAAAGTTTCCAAAGCCGTCACGACCGGAATGCGGATTTTCGGCATCAGAAGGCGCACGACTGAAATCATTTTAAAATTCATTTCAGGATCTCCCGATTTTTCTTTTTCCAACGGCGTATTTTTTGAAGGCACGAATGGTCCCATGGAAATCATATTAGCCCATTTTTTCATTATCATTATATCGTCGGCTAAATCTTCTAGTGTCTGTTCGGGCAACCCAATAATGGATCCAGTAGCAACAAAATATCCTAGTTCTTTCATAAATTTCAAATGCTCCAGACGACTTTCAAAATTTTTTCCATTCGGATGCATTTTTTGAAAAAGTTTCGTATTAGCCGTTTCAAAACGGAAAAGTGTTCCCGAAGCGCCCGCTTCTTTCAATTTTTTGTAGAAATCCAATCCACGCTCACCCACACTGATAAAAATAAAAACTTTAGCGGTCGCTTTTATTTTTTGGATAATATCCGCAAACATTTCCGCCGTGTAATATGGATCTTCTCCAGATTGTAAAACCAAAAGTTTATAGCCCTTCACATTGGCTGCTTTTACCGCTGTGGACACTATTTCTTCCGGCGTCATTCTATAGTGCTTAACCTCAGAGTTTTGACAGCGCAATCCGCAATAGGCGCAATCGTTTTTACAATAATTGGAAAATTCAATAATGCCGTGGATGCAAATGAAATCTTGAAGATTCGCTCGACGCACCACATCCGCTTCGGAATACAGCGCTTCTTTTTCTGCGTCCTTCGTTTGCAAAAGATAAATTATTTCCTCTTTGGTTAGATCTCGCTTTTTGGAATTTTCAATAATATTCTTAAATTTCTCCGACAGTTTATCCGGTTGAGCATTGGGATGATAACTTTCCAAAAGATCCACAATCTCTTTGGCATCCGTCTCGGAAATCACCTGCACTGCCGTTTGATTGGCAAATAAAATCCAATCCCCGATTTTAACATCGGGGACGAGAGAAATATCAATTGTTTTAGTAGCAGATTCTTTTTGAATAATCGCTTCCCGTCCTTTTATTTCTACCACTTTCGCCGGTATAGTTAAACACATGTATTTTATGTTGGAATTAGCGCTGGGATAAAATATGGAAAGTTAAGCCTTACCTTCACTCCCAAAGATTTTTATTTTTTCTTTGACGGTTTTTTTCACTGCTTCGCGTGCATCTCCCAAAAGTTTTCGAACATCAAAAGAAACATTCTCTTGTTCCCGAACCGATTTTATTAAATTATTAACAAAAGCCAATCGAAGCGCCGTATCAACATTAAAGCAAGTGATACCTCTTTTAATCACTTCCGATACTCTACCGTTTTCCCAATCGGAAGCTCCATGAAGAATTAAAGGAATATTAACCGCTTGATTGATTTTTTCTAGCCTTTCATAATCTGGTTCACTTCGTTCCTTAACAAAGCCATGGGCATTACCAATAGCTACAGCCAAAGAATCTATTTCGGTTTCCGCCACAAATTTTTCCGCTTGAACCGGATCGGTCATATATTTATCCCAATCTATTTCCCCTACATTAACTTCTCCCAAATAAGGCACACTGCCTAACTCAGCTTGAACTGAAATCTCTTTATCGTGACAAAATTGGGTAATTTTTTTAGTCGTTTCTAAATTATCTTCAAAACTTTTTCTGGAACCGTCATACATAACCGAATTATAGCCAATCTCGGCCGCTCGCTCAACTATTTCAAAACTATGTCCATGATCCAAATGAATTCCAATGGGAATGGATGGAGCATAAAATTCGGCGTCGTTTTTGACTAACTGATACATTCCTCTTCCGCCTCCATATTCCATAGTTTTTTCCGTCATTTGGATAATCACTGGCGAGCCCATTTCTAAAGCCGCTTCCACAATGGCGCGAGTAGTTTCCAAATTAACTGTATTAAAAGCTCCGACGGCATAACCGCCTTTTCGAGCTCTTTCTAAAATTTCTTTGACTGGTGTTATCATAAATTAGTTATTAATTATTTCCACTATTTTTATAAACTCATATGGTACTAACGAATCCCGTCCAATTAAGGCTCCGTCCATTTCTGGATCTACGCAGGTTTCCTTGGTCGATTTAACACTCACGCTTCCACCATAAATTATCCTCACTTTTTCCGCATATTTTTTTCCAAACATTCCAGTAATTATTTTCTTAATCAAAAGTTTAGCACTTAAGGTTTCATTGGATTCCGGAACATTATCACTGCCTACTGCCCAAACTGGCTCATAGGCCAAAACTAACTCCTCAGCCTTAGTTCTAGAAACATTTTTTAGAGCCTCCTTCACTTGTCTGGTGATTATTTTATGCGTTTCTCCCATTTCTCTTTCTATTCCGGTTTCACCAATGCAAATAATTGGCTTTAGCCCGTTTTTTAGACAACCCAAAGATTTTCGATTTACTTCTTCATCCGTTTCAGAAAAATATTTTCTTCTTTCACTGTGACCAAGAATCACATATTCACATCCCAGATTTTTGAGCATCATCGGAGAAACTTCTCCAGTAAACGATCCTTTATTTTCCGAAAAAACATTTTGGGCTCCCAATTTTACCCTGTTAGATTGCTGCGCACCCCGACTTGTCGGGGATTTAACAGGGTGAATTTTTTTACCCAATCTTTTTTTAAAAGCCTCCAGATGCACAAAAGGCGGGCAAATAACAACTTCTGCATTAGGAAACTTCTTCCCCTTTAATTCTTTTTCTAAGGTATCTAAATACCGATCTCTTTCAATTGGAGATAACAAGTGCATCTTTAAATTTCCTATAATTAATCTTTTCATAATTTTATTGTTTCTACGAATGACCACCCGCAGGATGGCATATATTCAAATTATAACAAAAAAAGCCCTAAGGGGCAATTTAGATATTTAGTGCTTAGTTAAATAAATAGTAACAACTTGTTGTTGATCCTCCTAAAATATTTACAATGCCTGGGGAACAATCTGCTTTATATTCTAATGACCAAAATAAAATTGGCGCACCCCCACCTTTATAAAAATACCCATAGGTCTGTGATCCGCCAGTGGTTCGATTACTATCTTGGGGATCAATTGGAATAGCTGATATATAAGAAAGTAGACTCTTTGCAAAAACACCGTTATCAGGAAGATAACTTGAAGACACACTCATGCAAGCAGTACTAACACATTTATAGTTATCTCCGGTATCCGGATAACTACCAGTATCGATATTTATAGCTTTAAAAGCTTTAATCAAAGACGCTACGTCTTGCTTTCTGCCAGCATTTCTGGCTTTACTTTTAGCACTACTCAAACTCACCAAAACCACACTGGCTAGAATACCAATGATAGCAATGAGATTAATAATTCAATAAGTGTGAAACCTTTTCTTTTCATATTAAATAAGGAAATCAACCCCAAATATCTAAAAAACCAAAACTATTAACTAAAACCTATCAACTATCAACTACTAACTAAAAACTACCAACTAAAAACTAAATTATTCTTGCTTCCGAAGATATTCCGCCGCTACTTCCGGCTGGATAGTGGAAACTTCTATCCCAGTAGAAAGTTCAAACCCCGCCCAAATAGAAGTCCGTGGGAGAATTTCAATATGCCAATGAAAATGCGGATAATCTTTTCCGTCGCACGGCGCAGTGTGCAAATAAAAATTATAATCCGGATTATTAAGCGCACCATAGATTTTTCCAACGGCTTTTTGCAGAGCCTCGGCCAGTTGAACCTTATTCTCACTAGAAATTCTTTCAAAGTAAGGACTGTGTTTTTTGGGCATAACCCAAACTTCAAAAGCCACTCGTGAAGCAAAGGGACAAAGGGCGATGAAATTATCATTTTCAAAAATTATTCTTTTTCCTTTTTCTCTTTCCCATTCCACCATTGAACAATAAACACAATGCTGATTAGAGCGATGATAAATTTCCGCTCCGTCTAGTTCCGACTGCACATAAGGAGAAATAACCGGAATAGCCATTAGTTGGGAATGTGGATGAGGAATAGAAGCACCAGCTTTGGAACCGTGATTGTGAAAAATATCTACATATTTGACACTCTTTTTATTCATCAAATCAATATATCTCTCTTGATAGGCGTCTATAACTTCCGCCACCGCTTCTTTTTCCATTAGAGCAATTTGGCGCTTATGATCGCGCGTCACAATTATTTCATGATAACCGACGCCGTCCATAGCAAAATACGGACCTTCTTCCATATGTTTCACTTCACGAGTACGAGAAA
Organism: Candidatus Moranbacteria bacterium CG10_big_fil_rev_8_21_14_0_10_35_21; assembly: GCA_002773095.1. Taxonomy (GTDB): domain Bacteria; phylum Patescibacteriota; class Minisyncoccia; order Moranbacterales; family UBA2206. The sequence goes on along the minus strand of PFCG01000030.1, from coordinate 20,879 downwards.
CTGCCGGATATTTATTAGGAAAAACTCTCAAGCTCCAACTACCTTCTTCGTCTTGGTAAATCAAAACATCTTCCTCTTGTCCGGTCATTTCTGGAAAACAAAAAAAACATTTCTTTTCAGAATCTTCTTTAATCGTCTCCTTTTCTTCTTCCGCGAACTCTTCAGGTCGCTTGGCTCGTCCAGTAGCAATAATTACCCAATCTCCAGTCACTACATCCTGCCTTAATTCGGAAACAGCTTTAGCATATTTGATTGTTTTTTTATTTTCCATCTCCTGTTTTTTTACCCCGTTAAATTGCTCGAGTATTGATCACCCGCAACGGCGGGGATTTAACTGGGGTGGTTTTTTATTTTAATCTTTTTTCTTTACCCTGTTAAATACGCCCTAGGCATAATTTCGTAAAGCGAAATTATTTAACTGGGTGAATATTATATTTTCCGGTAATTAATCTGCCTTTGGTTTTGAATAAATCTACTATCACTTGAATGAATCCATTCGGTCCGGTGAGCCCGCTCACCGTAGAGCCTTCTTCATTCAACCATCTCACCGGCATTTGTTTAATTTTAAAACCTAATTTTTTAGCCAAAATTATCAACTCAAAATCAAAACCGAAACGATCCACTACCATCCTACTAGCTACTGCTTGAGCCGCTCGTGCGTTCAGCATTTTGAAACCGCATTGCGTATCTGGAAAAATCCACAGCCCCAAAACAATTCTAATCAACCAATTGCCCATATCTCCCATAACTTCCCGATATTTCGGCTGATGAACTTGAACATAGGCGCCTTGAATATCCCGCGATCCAAGAACCACGTCAAAACCATTTTTAAATTCCGGAAAAAATGAATCCAGATGATTTATGGAAGTGGAACCGTCGGCATCCAAAAAAAGACGATATTCTCCGTGAGATTCCAAAAGTCCTTGGCGAACCACATAGCCTTTGCCGTGATTTTCCGGGTTATCAATTACCCGCAAATTTTTCACTTTATCCGAAAAACTGCGTGCCACTTCAGCCGTATTATCTGGTGAGCCGTCCACTACCACCAAAACTTCATAGGTATAATTTTTGGAGCTTAAATATTCTTCAATTTGCAAGAGATTGCGCCCAATACGCTGACCTTCTTTATAGGAAGGGATGATAACTGAAAGATATGGACTGGTTTCCATTTGTTTAACTTAATATTTAGTTAACTTTATTATACCACACAATTTGACTGGGGAAGATTTAATAATTTTCTTCTAACCAACTTTGTAAGATTATCCGAGCCGCTTCTTGATCATCAAAATTTTTAATCTTTTTTGCTCCAGATTCTTTAAGATTTTCTTCCGCCATTTTAGTAGTGAACATTTCATTTTGCAATTCTACTGGAATTTTTATTTCTTCTTTTAGTTTATGAATAAACTCACGCACCGTCTTGGCTGTATCATCAGAAGCTTTATGGATAGGCATACCCACGATTATTTTCTCCACTTTTTTATTCTGCACAATTTCTGATAGCTTTTGGAAAATATTAGCTTTATTTTCCAGAGTTTTATGGGCAAAAGCGATTTTGGTCTCCATATCGGCCAAAGCTAAGCCGATCTTGGCTTGTCCAAAATCTACCCCCAGAACGTGGCTTATTTCAGCCGAATTTTGACTAGGTATTGACATAAAGGTTTTTTTATGATAAAATAGTATATTGGTAGTGTTTGCATGTTTTTTAAAAAATTAATATATGGAGGATAAATATGTTTGAATTATTGCTTTGGATCGCATTTCTATCTGTTGTTTTACTGGTTGCTAGTATAGCAGAGATTAAGTTTGATTTTGATAAAGTAAAAAATAATGTTTCAAATTGTTTCATCGGGCAAATCATTGCCCAAATGAGACTAAAAAAAACAAGAAAGATTTTAAAGAGGCAACGATATCATTTTATAAATTAATAGCCTCTGAGATTCCCTCTTGGATGATTAAGTTTAATATGACTTAATTTATCCAAGGGGGATTTTTTATTTTCTAAATTTTAGTAAGAACTTCTGTTCCGTCTTTGGTAATTAAAACCGTATTTTCATAATGCGCTGATAAACTTCCATCCTTAGTGCGAAAAGTCCATCCATCGTTAGTATCCAAAACCGTTCCAAATTTCCCAGCGTTCACCATCGGTTCAAATGCCAAAGTCATCCCTTCTTTTAATTTCAAATCAGGATATTTTTTGTTGAAATAATTGGGAATTTGCGGATCTTCGTGAAGGGCCTTTCCAATGCCATGACCCACTAGATTTCTAACCACCGAAAAGCCATTATCTTCCACATATTTTTGAACCACCCGAGAATAATCACTGAGCATCCTTCCGGCTTTCAAATTTTCAATCCCCTCCCAAAAAGACTGTTGGGTAACTTCCATTAATTTTTTGGCCTCTGGGCTAGCTTGTCCGATAATAAATGAACGAGCCATATCCGCATAAAAACCTTTGTATTTCATCCCAACATCAATTTTTAGAAGATCGCCGTTTTTAATTATTTTATCTTGCCGAGGAATACCATGAACAATTTCTGAATTGATGGAAGCACAAATAGTTGCCGGATAAGGATTTTCTTGGCCGAAATTTTTAAAAGCTGGCGTTCCACCTGAAGAAAAAACAAGCTTCTCAGCAAGCTTGTCTAATTCCAACGTGTTTAAGCCTACTCGTATTTCTTCCTCCAATTCCTGCATAATCTCCGCTAGCTTTCTTCCGGCTACACGCATTATTTTAATTTTGTTATTTTCAGTAGACATATTACTTGATTTTTTTTATAATTCTTTGGAAAATTTCTTGAATACTTCCTTTTCCATTAACCTCTACTAATATTTTATTTCGACGAAAATAGTCAATGACTGGTAACGTTTCCTTCTTAAATATTTTTATTCTTTTCCGAGCGCCAGATGGAGTATCATCTATTCTTTTTTCCGAAGAGCCTCCGCAAAATGGACAAGCACTTTCTGCCTTTTTTATATCCCGCCCTAGAATCAAACTTTTTTGACAACTGGAACAATTAAATCGCTTAGCTATTCTCCGTAAAGATTCCTTTTCTAAAAGCCGAATATAAATTACTTTATCAATGCTTCTTTTATTTTTTTGAAAGACTCTTTCTCCTTCCTCTGTTTGCTCAACCGTTCTGGGAAAACCGTCTAAAATTAAACCTTTTTTGAAAGAAACTTGTTTAATTTCTTGAGAAAGAATCCGAATAATCATTTTGTCTGGAACCAATTCTTTCTTTTGATAAACTATTTTTTCTAATTTTTTGCCTAAAACACTCTGAGATTTTATGGTTCTACGTAAAATTTCTCCCATTTCTAAATGAACTAACCCAAATTTTTCTGCTAAAAGCTTAGCTTGGGTTCCTTTTCCCGCCCCTTGAGATCCAAGAATGATTAAATTTTTTGGCTGATTAAAATCCTTCATAGTCTCTCATAACCAGCTGACCTTCAATCTGTTTAATAGTTTCAATGACTACCGAAACCACAATTAACAACCCGGTTCCGCCTACGCTGATTGAATTAATATTAGTAAAAGCTTGAATAATAAAAGGCAAAACCGCGATTAAACCCAAGAAAATAGCTCCTGACAAAGTCACTCGATTCATTATGGCATACAAATATTCCGCTGTATTTTTTCCCGGCCGAATACCTGGAACATAACCTCCTTGTTTTTGCAGACTTTCGGAAATTTTATTCGGATCAAAAACCACAGCCGTATAAAAGTAAGTAAACGCTACCACCAAAATAAAATAGGCTGATCCATAAAAGAGTTGATTTTGAAAAATGTTCCCCACAAATCTAGCAATAGAAGCGACTGTGGCTTGGGAAGAATTAGCCAAAAAATTAGCAATCATTCCAGGGAAAAGCATAATAGACATAGCAAAAATTATCGGAATTACTCCCGCTTGATTGACTCGCAATGGCAGATGAGAAGATGTCCCGCCATACATCCTATTACCCCTAATTCTTTTAGCATAGGACACTGGAATATTTCTCTGGCCTTCAGTAACCATCACCACGCCAGCCACTGCAATAACAGTCGCAATTAGAAGAAACAGATAAGTAAAAAATTGAGAGGAATCCCAAGTAGATATAATTCGAGAAACAACTGAAGGTATCCCAGCCACAATTCCAGCAAAGATAATCAAAGAAACTCCATTGCCGATTTTTTTCTCCGTGATTAACTCTCCCAACCACATCAAAAAAATAGTTCCAGCTACCGATACCACCACGATAGAAGCCATATCAAAACGAGTTAACTCACCCAAAATTTGTTGAGACCGTAAGAGAGAAATCATAGCAAAAGTTTGCATAGCAGCCAAAGGAACTGTGGCCCAACGAGTCCATTGATTAAATTTTTGTCTCCCAGCTTCTCCTTCTTCTTTATAGATTTGCTCCAGTCTTGGAACAATCATAGTTAAAAGTTGCATAATAATAGAAGCAGTAATATATGGACCTACTCCTAGAAGCATAATAGAGATGCTACTTAGCCCTCCCCCAGAAAAAAGATTTAAAAGTCCAAAAAGCTGGTTGCCTTGAAAAAAATTCTTCAATTGTTCCTGATCCACTCCAGGAACTGGAATATTGGCAGCCAAACGAAAAATTATCAAAAGAACCAGAATAAAAAATATTTTATTCCGTAGTTCTTTTATCCTGAAGATTTGTAAAATTTTTTCAAACATCTGATTGGTTTGTCCTTAATTATCTTTATTATAGCTCAAGAAATGATAACCAAGAAGCTCTTAGCCAATTTTTAGACACCCATCTTGCCACCGGCTTTTTCGATGGTTTCCTTGGATTTTTTTGAAAATAGAATATCTTTTCCAATGGTTAAGCCTTTTTTTATTTCTTCTCTGCCAATAATTTTAATTTTCCTACCATCCAGCCTTTTGGGAGAAAGTCCGGCTTTCTTTAAAGATTTAACATCTACTGCTTCCTTGTCTTTGAATAACTTTCCTAGTTGAGACACTTGAACTTCCACAAATTTTTTATTACGCGATTTAAATCCGCGCACTTTTTTAAGATGATCAATTAAGGAAGAGCGTCCTCCTTCAAAAAGAGGATTAATGGCTGACCCACTTCTGGCTTTTTGCCCCTTACTTCCACGACCAGAATAAGTTCCCTTCTTTCCTCCACGGCCGATGGTTTTTCTTTTCTTCTTAGGATATTTAATTTTCAGTGTATTAATCTGCATAATTTTTATTTATTTTCTTTAAAAAATTTCTGATTTTTTCTTGGACGAGTTTTGCGCAAAGAATCAAGAGCTTCAATAGCAGCGCGAGCCACATTCAACTTATTGGAAGTTCCTAATGATTTGGTTACTATATCCTTTATACCGCCAAGTTCCGCTACTACTCTGATAGGTCCACCAGCAATAATTCCGGTTCCTTTTGGAGCTGGTTTAAGAATTATCTTGGCACTTCCTTTTTTATGTCGAACATCGTGTAAAATAGTATGATTATTAACATCAATAGAAATTAAATTCTTTTTTCCATTTTCAAAAGCTTTTTTTATAGAATCAGAGACATCTGCTCCTTTGCCGACTCCCACACCTACTCGTCCTTTGCGATTACCAATCACCACAGTAGCTCTAAAACGAAAACGTCTTCCTCCCCTCACCACTCGGGTTACTCTGGCCAAATCCAAAAGTTTTTGATCGTATTCGGGCTTTTCCCTTTTACCTCTAAAATTTTTTCCGCCTTTTGCCATATATATTACTTATAGATTTATAACGTTAACTTTCCTTCGCGCGCTCCTTCGGCCAACTCCTTAATTTTTCCATGATATTTATATCCAGAACGATCAAAAACTACTGCTTTAATATTTTTTTCTAAACATTTTTCAGCTACTAATTTCCCTAGCAATCGAGCACTCTTTAAATCATTTTTACCTTTTATAACTTTTAAATTAGTTGAAAACAAAGTCACGCCTTTTTCATCATTAATGACTTGAACCCAAATATTTTTCAAACTGCGAAAAACTGAAAGCCGAGGTCTTTGAGCAGTTCCTCTGTTTTTGATTGAAACTCTCTTTTTTCTCATTTGTCTTAAATTGTTTCGACTATTCTTTTCCATTTTATTGAAATAAATTAAGCTTTTTTATTTAGTTGTGGCAGCTGCTTTCTTTCCTGCTTTCTTACGGACATGTTCTCCTACATATCTAAAACCTTTCCCTTTGTATGGCTCTACCTCCTTAAGCGCCCTGATATTGGCTGCAAATTGTCCTACTAGCTGTTTATCTATTCCGGAAATGGTTAAAATATTTTCCTCAATCTTAGCTTCTAATCCATCTGGAATATCCACCACTACTGGATGAGAAAACCCTAAAGCCATATTAATTTTTTTTCCTTGAACTGCCATTCTGAATCCAACTCCTTGTAATTCTAATTTTTTCTGATAACCTTCTTTAACTCCTTTAACCATATTGCTGATTAATGAGCGAGTAAGCCCCCAAATAGCTGGAGATTGCTTAGATTTTCTGCTAGGTGAGACGATTATTTCATTTTCTTTTATTTCTATCTTGATTTCTCGATTAATCGTCAACTGCAAAGCACCCTTGGAGCTTTTTATCTCCAAATGATTTTTATCTATCTTGGCTTCAACGCCTTCTTCAATTTTTATGGGTTTTTTTCCTATTCTCGACATATAAATAATATAATTTAAAAACTCTAATATCAACTCTTAAAATTTTTGTGTCTCCACGCACTCTTTCTATTAATTAATATGAGCGTTAGCGAATACATATTTTTTGACTTTTTATTTTTTTTACTACCAGACTTCGCAAATATATTCTCCTCCCAAGCCATTTTTCTTAGCACCCTCTCCTGTCATTACGCCTCGTGAAGTTGAAATAATTGCAATACCAAAATCATTTTTTATTTTTCTAATGTCTTGTTTTTTAATATAAACTCTATTTCCTTCTCGACTAATTCTTTTAATTTCTCTGATAGCTGGCATTTTTTCCGTATTGGAAACCTTATTATATTTTAACACTACCCGTATAGTTTCCTTGTTGTCATTATTTTTTTCCTGAGAAGCTGCTTCAATGAAACCTTCTTGCTCCAAAATATTAGACACCGCCATTTTTATTTTTGACGCACGGAAAAATACCTCGCTCTTACCAGCCATCTGGGCGTTTCTTATTCTGGATAACATGTCTGCAATTGGATCTAACATAATGTTCTTACTATGAGATTATTTATTACCAACTAGATTTTTTAACTCCGGGAATTTGTCCGGTACTAGCCAGCTCTCTAAAACAAATTCGACAAATATCAAACTGACGCATATACCCGTGTTTTCTTCCGCATTTCCAACATCTCCGAACAATTCGGGTAGAAAATTTAGGTTTTTTTCTGGCTCGCGCCTCAACAGATTTTTTAGCCATATTTTTATTATTCCTTAATTGGCAATTTTAATAATTTAAATAATTCTTTTCCCTCTTCTCTGCTTTTAGCCGTCGTAACCACTATAACTTGAAGGCTAAAAACACTTTTTACATTTTCGGCTATAATTTCCGGAAAAATCATATGTTCTTTAATTCCAATGTTCAAATTCCCGCTTGCATCAATGGAAGATTGATTAATCCCCTGAAAATCCCTTACCCGAGGTATAGCTGAATTAATTAAGCGATCCAAAAAATCCCACATTCTTTTCCCTCTCAAAGTAGCCTTAATTCCGATTTCTAATCCCTCTCGAGTTTTAAACCCGACAATGGAAGTTTTAGCTTTAGTCATAACTGGTTTTTGTCCAACGATGCTTTGGATAGAATCAAATATTTCTTTAACCAAATTGGCATCTTTAATAAATCTTCCAACTCCACTATTAATTACCACCTTTTCAATTCGTGGCACTTCTAAGTCATTTTTAAACCCAAACTTCTTTTTCATGTTTGGAACAACTTCCTTATTATATTGTTGCTTAATTTTTGTCATATACTTGATTAACGCTTTATAGCTCTGTTTGACACTTTTTGCAAATTCTCAGTTTTCCACTTTTGGATTGCCTCAGTCCGATGCGAGAATTTTTTCCGCATTTTGGGCAGACTACCATAACATTGGAACTATCCACTCTTCTTGGAATTTCTACTATTTGTCCTTTTTCGCCTTCTTTTTTCGGACGAACATGCTTTTTCATTAAATTCAAACCTTCTACTGTCAATTTTTCTTCAACTGGAAAAATAGTAAGTACCTTACCGATTTTACCGCGGTCTTTTCCTGCCAACATTTTTACTTGATCGCCTTTCTTTATTTTCATATATGCTTATTACTTTTCTATTTAAAATCTTAAATCTAAAACTTTCTATAAAACTTCAGGAGCCAAAGAAATTATCTTAGCATAACCCTTTTCCCGTATTTCTCTAGCAATGGGACCAAAAATTCTAGTCCCCTTTGGCTCTTTTCCTTCTAAAATCACAGCTGCATTCTCATCAAATCTAATTAGGGATCCGTCTTTTCTTTTCAATTCTTTTCTTTGTCTAACAATCACCGCTCTCACTTTATCTCCCTTTTTTACCATACCTCTGGGTTCAGCCACTTTAACTGAGGCCACCACAATATCACCAATTTGAGCATATCTTTTCCTGGTTCCGCCTAATACCTTAAAACACTTGATGATTTTAGCACCAGTATTGTCAGCTATTTTTAATTTTGTTTCTGCTTGAATCATATTTTTCGTAAACCCCGCATCCACTGGCTTATGCCTGGGATTGAGGTGATTTTAATTCTCTATTTTCTGATTATTTTGGGTGCTGGGATAAATCACTTTGTGTCTCTTATCTCTACTCATCGGGCGACAAGGAATTATTTCTACTAAATCTCCCATCTTAAAACGATTTTCTGGATCATGAGCTTTGTATTTTTTCGTTACTTTATATTTTTTCTTATACATAGGATGGGTCTTGAAGCTATCTATGGAAACTACAACAGTTTTATCAGCTTTATCGCTCACAACTTTTCCTCTTTTTCTTACAATTATTTTATTTTTAGATGATTGGCTTGTCATAGTTTTTAACTTTCTTTAATTATAGTCAAAATTCTAGCAATATCTTTTTTAGCCTTACCTAAATCTTTAGTATTTTTAACTTGCTTGGAAGCAATATCAAAACGAATCTTCCTGATTATTTCTTTTTTTTCAACCAGAATTCTATTTAATTCTCCACTATTCTTTTCTCTTAATTCCTTGATTTTCATATAATTATTCTTTTTCCTTAGATATAAACTTCGTCTTAACATTCAATTTATAAGCCGCCAGATTCATGGCTTCGCGCGCTGCTGATTCTTTCACTCCATCCATTTCAAATAAAATTTTTCCAGCCTTCACCACTGAAACAAAATGATCTACAGCTCCTTTTCCTTTTCCCATAGGAGTTTCGTCTCCTTTTTTAGTCATTGGTTTATCAGGAAATATTCTTATCCAAATTTTACCTCCTCTTTGGATATACCGTGTCATAGCCCTTCGAGCAGCTTCGATTTGTCTGGCAGAAATCAAATTAGATTCCAAAGCTTTTAATCCATAAGCACCAAAACTAATAGAACTCCCGCGCTGAGCTGTTCCTCTGATTTTGCCTCCTCTTTGAAGCTTTCTATGTTTTACTTTTTTCGGCATCAACATAATGATTTTTCAGTCGTTAGTTCTTATTCTTTATTATTATTTACTTTTTCTGAATTATTTTTATCAAAAACTTCCCCTTTATATAACCAAACTTTTACACCTAGTGTTCCATAGGTAGTAAAGGCCGTCGCTTTAGCAAAATCAATATTAGCTCTTAATGTATGAAGAGGAAGAGTCCCCTTGGCTGCCCATTCTAATCGAGACATTTCTGCGCCACCCAATCTTCCAGCCAATTGAATTTTAATTCCTTTAATAGCACTATTTTTAACCACTCGATCCAAGGAAGACTTCAATATTCTTCTAAAGGGCATTCTTTTTTCTAATTGTTCAGCAATATTTTGAGCAATTAACATTGCATGTTCTTCAAATTTTTTTACTTCTTGCACTTCAATTTTTAAAACAATCTTTTTATTCTTAAAAATATTACTTTTAATAAATTTTTGTATGTCTTCAATACCACTACCTCCTCGTCCTATTAAAACTCCAGGGCGAGCAGTTTTTATAATAATATTAATCATGGCCGGAGATCTTTCAATTTCCACATCGGCAATAGCTGCGCTTTTCCATTTTTCCATCACTAAAAAACGAACTTTTATATCCTGCTTTAGATTTTCTTGATATTCTTTTTTACTTATCCAACGAGATCTCCAGGTATTGGTTATTCCAATTCTTAGACCTACCGGATTAACTTTGTGTCCCATAATATTGTATTCGTAATTTACATTGATTTTCTTCTGAATATCTTGCTACCCCATCCAGATTTTTCTTTTTTTCGATTGACAACTGGCTGATCTTTTTCTACCTTCTTGTTTATTCCTTTTTCAGAGATTTTTTCTTCTTCCTTTTCTTGAGCACTTCTTTCTTTTTCTTGCTTTTTTCTTTCTTCGGCTCTTTTTTGCTTTTCTTTTTCAATTTCTTCTTTAGTTTTTCTGCCTTTACCCTCTATTCTTTCCTCTAAAGTTATTTCTATGACGGATGTTCTTTTCATAATTTTACCTGCTCTTCCAAAGGCTTTCGGCATCCAACGTTTCAAAACTGGGCCAGATTGGATTTTCATATCAAAAACGTAGAGGTTACTTTTATCCAATCCAAAATTATTTTCTCCATTAGCAATGGCACTTTCCAATAATTTCTTGATGGGGGCACTACTCTTTTTCACCGTATCATCCAATTGGATAAGCGCGTCACTTATATCTAGACCTTTAATTAATCCGATAAGCAATCGACTTTTTCTAGGAGCTACTCTTAAATTTTTTAATCTGGCTGAAACTTTCATTTTGATAATTTACTTACTATTTTTTTCCTGACTCAGCGCCGGCTTTTTCAGCTTTAGATGAATCAATTTCCTTTTGTTTATCAGCTAATTCTATTTCCTTCTGCATTTTTCCTCCATGCCGAGTAAATTTCCTGGTTAAGGAAAATTCTCCTAGGCGATGTCCCACCATCTCTTCGGTAATATAAACAGAAATAAAATCTTTTCCATTATGCACTGCAAAGGTGACCCCTACCATTTCCGGAGAAATAACCGAAGCCCGAGACCAAGTTTTAATTGGTGACTTGTCTTCAGGTTTTTTGTCCTGAATTTTTTTAATTAATCGCTGATCCACATAGGGACCTTTTTTTAGACTTCTAGTCATAATTTCTTATTATCTTTTCTTTTCTCTTCTTTTAATTATAAACTTATTACTATACTTATACTTTTTTCTGGTCTTTTTTCCTAAAGCTGGCTTTCCCCAAGGAGTTTTCGGATGTTTTAGACCAATTCCTTGTCTTCCTTCTCCTCCTCCATGAGGATGATCAACTGGATTCATAGCTGAGCCTCTTACTGATGGACGTCGGCCCATCCATCGACTGCGTCCAGCTTTTCCTATATCAATGGCGTTGTGTTCAAAATTACTCACTTGTCCAATAGTAGCATAGCATTCCTTATCTACAATCCTAATTTCTCCGGAACTCATTTTTAATTGAGCCACTGATTCATCTACCGCATTCAAGGCTACTCCTGAACCGGCTGATCTAGCAATTTGTCCTCCCTTGCCTGGAAAAAGTTCCACATTACAAAGGATGGTTCCAGTTGGTATATTTTTAACTTTCGTTCGATTACCTAATTTAATTGGAGCGTTTTCATCACAAATAATTTCTTTTCCGGAAACCATACCTTCACTGGCTAAAATATATTTTTTCTCGCCATCCCGATAATTAACTAGAGCAATAAAACCACTGCGCACAGGATCTCTTTCAATAGATGCAATCTTACCTGGAATTCCGAATTTAGTTTGTTTAAAATCAATTATTCGATATTGTTGTTTGTGTCCGCCTCCTTGATGGCGAACAGAAATTTTTCCCCCACTTCTTCCGGCCTTACTTTTCATTCCAACAGTTAATCCTTTTTCCGGTTTTCCAGAATACAAAATATCCGATTTAACAATCGACATATTTCTTCTTCCAGCATTATTTTTTTTATATATTTTAATCGCCATAATTTTTATTTACTTGCGCCTTCAAATAATTCTATTTTATCTCCTTCTTTCAGGGTAATAATAGCTTTCTTAAAACCAGATTTCCATCCTGGGGTATTGCCATAATTTCTAAGTTTTTTGGGGATATTAATCGTATTCACTGCTATTACTTTTACATTATATAAACCCTCTACTGCTCTTTTAATTTTACCTTTTTCTGCCCTCGAAGCTACCTTAAAAACATATTTATTCATTTCCATCATAGCTGTTGAAGCTTCTGTAACCCAAGGTTCTACTAAAATTCCGAAATCAACATTTCCGATAATTTGTTTTTCTTTATTCTCTTTTTTAGCAATTGCTTTTTCCATATTTTTTATTTACCGTACTTTTCTTCCAAATATTTAATTGAATCCTTTGATAAAAGTAAATTTTTATTATTCAAAATATCCAATACATTCAATTGACTTACCGGAATATTAGTAACTTTCGGAATATTCTGAGTTGCTACAGCATTGGCTTTTTCTGCTTGAGAAAAAACTACCAAGGTATTTCCTTTTATTTTCATATTTTTCATCGCCAAAACCGCTGTTTTGGTTTTTCTTTCAGGAATTTCCATTTTATCTATTACAAAAATCTCCTGATCTCTAAGCTTTCCACTTAACGCTAATTTTATAGCTTGCGTGTTAACTTTTCTATTAATTTTCTTTTTAAAATTTCTATCTTTAGTAGGACCAAAAGTTACGCCTCCCTTTCTCCAAATAGGACTTCTTACTGATCCTACTCGTGCTCGGCCTGTTCCCTTCTGTCTCCAAGGCTTGATCCCTGATCCAGCTCGTTCTCCTCTATTTTTAGTGTGAGCTAAGACTTGACGTTGATTACTGGCCTGAGCTACATATACTTGATGTAAAATATCATCACTAATCGGCAAGGCAAAAACAGAATCATTTAATTCAAGATCTTCTACTTTTTTTCCTTCTAAATTGTAGATTGTAATTTTGGCCATTTTCTAAAATTATTTTTTCTCTTCCATTTTTGCTATTTCTATAATATTTCCGGGAATGCCGGGAATAGCACCTTGAAATCCAATTAGATTTTTTTCTTTATCAACAAAAACAATCTTAATATTCTTTGCAGTTGATCGTCCTCCGCCCATTCTCCCTGCCATTCTTTTGCCTTTTATTACATGTTCTGGAAATCCCGATCCAATCGATCCAGGCGCTCGCAAATCATGTTTATGTCCATGGGATTTCGGTGAACCTTTAAACCCATGCCCTTTAACTACTCCTTGAAAACCTTTCCCTTTAGTTATACCACTTACTTTAGTCAATTCTCCAATTGAAAAATTTTCAGCTTTTATGATGTCTCCCACTTTCATTTCTGATTTTCCTTCCATTCTAAATTCACGAATAAGTTTTTTATTTTTAGTTTTTTCAATTTCTAATCTTACTGCTTCATATCCATCCTTTTCCATAGTCCGAATTAAATTCACTTTAGAAAAACATTCAACTAGCGTTATATTTAACACTCCTTCTTTTTCATCATATATAGTAGTCATTCCTACTTTTTTTCCTAATGCAAATCTACTCATTGATCTTCTTTACATTTTTAGAGAATTAAAAAATCGAGCATCCACAAGCCAGTAAAATTTATGGGCTAGTGATTACCCGATTTACTATGGCTAGTTGAGTATCCACGCTTATTTATTTAGCGGGACTTTAACTAGATAAACTACATTTTTATTTCTATATCTACTCCAGCTGGCAAATCAAGATTAGTCAAACTATCAATGGTCTTAGGAGATGGACTCCAAATATCAATCAATCTTTTATGCATACGCATCTCATATTGGTCGCGCGCATCTTTGTGCACAAAAGTAGATTTATTAACAGTAAACTTCTTAATTTCTGTTGGCAAAGGAACTGGACCGGTAATATTGGCACCATTTCTCTCAGCTGTCTCTACAATCTGCTTGGCAGTTTGATCAATTATCTTATGATCATAGGCCTTGATTTTTATTCTTACTCTAGATTTTACTTCTTCTTCCTTTTTCATTATTAGTTTTTAATGAATATTAATTATTCATACAACGGTCGAGAGAGTTGACTTATAAATTCCCTCTAAAACCCAGCCCTTGGAAAAGAGCTGGGCAAAGAATAAACTTATTTTACAATTTTTGTAACCACTCCGGCTCCGACAGTTTTGCCTCCTTCACGGATGGCAAACTTCATTCCTTCTTCCATGGCTACTGGAGCTACTAGCTTAACTACAAAGTTAACTGTGTCCCCAGGCATAACCATTTCAGTTCCTTCCAGTAAAGTAACTTCTCCAGTTACATCAGTAGTTCTAACATAAAATTGCGGTTTATAACCCTTGAAAAAAGGAGTATGGCGTCCGCCTTCTTCTTTGGTTAAAATATAAACTTCACTTTCAAATTCAGTATGAGGAGTAATAGATCCTGGTTTAGCTAAAACTTGACCTCTTTCAACATCTTCCTTTTTGGTTCCTCTTAAGAGAACACCAGCATTATCTCCTGCTTGTCCACGATCCAAAGATTTGTTAAACATTTCAATTCCAGTAACAATGGTTTTTTGAGTTGCTTTCAGACCAACAATTTCAATCTCATCATTAATATTAACTATTCCTCTTTCGATTCTTCCAGTAACCACTGTTCCTCGTCCTTCAATTGAGAAAATATCTTCAATTGGCATTAGAAAAGGTTTATCTATGTCTCTTATTGGTTCAGGAATTTTAGTATCCAAGGCTTCCATTAAATCTAAAATCGGCTTAGCTGCTTCTTCCTTATCTGATTTAGATTCTAGCGCTTTTAGAGCAGAACCTCTAATAATAACAGCATTTTCTCCATCAAATTCATATTTAGTCAAAAGCTCACGTACTTCTTCTTCTACTAAATCTATCAACTCTGGATCATCTACCATATCAACTTTATTTAGAAAAACCACTATTTCTGGAACACCTACTTGTTTAGCTAAAAGAATATGTTCACGAGTTTGTGGCATCGGTCCATCAGTAGCCGCCACCACTAAAACTGCTCCATCCATTTGGGCAGCTCCAGTAATCATATTTTTAATATAGTCAGCATGTCCCGGACAATCTACATGGGCATAATGACGCTTATCTGTTTCATATTCACAATGAGCAGTGGCAATAGTAATCCCGCGCTCTCTTTCTTCTGGAGCCTTATCTATTTCATCCACTCCTTTTTCCTTAGCTTTTCCACTAAAACTTAAAACATGCAGAATTGCTGCAGTTAAAGTTGTTTTTCCATGATCAACGTGGCCGATAGTACCGACGTTAACATGAAGTTTTGATCTGTCAAATTGTTCTGCTGCCATATTTTTTTGTCGTTTCAATTTAGGCTATTGAAGCTTAATTATTTTTAACTAAAAAAGCTAACCAAAGCACAAATTATCACGATTTGTGATTTATTATTTAATTTGTTTATACAAAAATTATTCTACTACAAATTGTTTTTTTTGGCAAGAGCCAAGTATTTTTATTGTGGATAACTAACTCCTTTCATACTTTATCTCTTCTTCCTGATCTTCAGACAGAGCTTCGGCATCAATTTGATCCACTTGTTCCTGTTCTTGAGAAATCTTCCAAGCAGCAATATCATTGTTAATCTTATCAATCAATTCTTGCTTTGTCAAGCCTTCGATGCCTTCTTTTTTTATTTTACGAAATTCTTTCAAAGTCAAGAAAATATAGCATTCATTACTATCAAAAACAACTGCTTTTCCTCCCAAAAGATCCAGGGCTTCTTTTAGTTTTTTTTCCAATATCATATTTATTTAACTTCTCCGCTAATTATTTTTTCAGAAATACTTTTTGGTACTTCGCTATAATATCCAAATTCCATAGCATAGTTAGCTCGTCCTTGAGTCATAGATCGTAGTTGAGTAGCATAACCAAACATAGCTGAAAGAGGAACTTCTGCATCAATTAATTTAACCCGAGCAGAACCTTCTCCTCTATCATTCATTTCTTTAATAATTCCCCGCTTGGAGTTTAGGTCTCCCACGACATCTCCCATAAATTTTTCCGGCGTGATTACATTCACTTTCATTACTGGTTCCAAAATAAAAGGATTCGCCCTTCTCACCGCTTCTTTAAAACCAATAGAACCAGCAATTTTAAAAGCCGCTTCAGAAGAATCCACATCATGATATGACCCATCATAAAGAGTAACTTTAATATCTACCATTGGATAACCAGCCAAAACTCCCTTATCCATAGCTTCTTTAGCTCCTTTCCCTACTGGAGCAATATATTCTTGTGGAATAGCTCCCCCTTTAATTTCGTTCACAAATTCAAACCCTTTGCCTTTTTCTTGGGGTTCTACTTTCAACCAAACATGTCCATATTGTCCACGACCTCCTGATTGTTTGATGTATTTTCCTTCTGCTTCAGCCATAGTCTTAATCGTTTCACGATAAGCTACCTGAGGCTGACCGATATTAGCTTCCACTTTAAATTCTCTTTTCATGCGATCCACCAAAATATCCAAATGTAGTTCTCCCATACCAGAAATAATTACCTGACCAGTTTCTTCATCTGATCTCACTTTAAAAGTTGGATCTTCCTCGGCTAACTTTCGTAAAGCCAAGCCCATCTTTTCTTGATCAGCTTTAGTTTTTGGTTCAATGGCAATGGAAATAACTGGTTCCGGAAAATTAATTGATTCCAAAAGTACTGGTTTATTTTCATCGCAAAGAGTATCTCCAGTAGTAGTATTTTTCATTCCCACCAAAGCTCCAATCCCTCCAGAATATATTTCTTCCACTTCTTCTCGGTGATTGGCATGCATTCTTAAAATTCGTCCGATTCTTTCTTTTTGATTTTTAGTTGAATTTAAAACATAGGATCCAGCTTTAAGTACTCCGGAATAAACTCTAAAAAACGTTAATTGACCAACAAAAGGATCCGTAGCCACTTTAAAAGCTAATGCCACAAAAGAACCGTTATCATCATTCACAATTTTAATTTCTTTTTCTTCATTTTCTGGGTCCGTCCCTTTCATAGGTGGCACATCTAAAGGTGATGGTAAATAATTAATCACTGCATCCAAAACCAATTGCACTCCTTTGTTGCGCAAAGCAGTTCCCACAAAAACCGGAATTAAAGTTACTGCGATTACTCCCTTTCTCAACGCCGCTTTCAATTCTTCTATGGAAATTTCTTCTCCGTTTAAATATTTTTCAATTAATTTCTCATCGGTTTCAGAAATTTTCTCTACCATTTTTTCTCTCCACTCTTTGGCTTTATCCAAAAGATCGGCAGGAATTTCTTCTTCAATTACTTTTTCTCCCATTGAGCCTTCAAAGGAATAGGCTTTCATTTTCATCAAATCAATAACCCCTCGAAAATCACCTCTTTCTCCAATAGGCAACTGCACCGCTACTGCATTAGGAGTTAAGCGATCCCAAATAGTTTTTAGAGCAAAATAGAAATCAGCTCCTTCTTTGTCAATTTTATTAATAAAACAAACTCTAGGAACATTATATTTATCCGCTTGACGCCAAACTGTTTCAGACTGCGGTTCTACTCCTTCTTTTCCATCAAAAACTACCACCCCACCATCCAAAACTCGCAAAGATCTTTCCACTTCCACTGTGAAATCAACATGACCAGGAGTATCAATAATATTTATCTGATGATCTTTCCAAAAACAAGTTGTAGCTGCACTGGTAATAGTGATACCTCTTTCTTTTTCTTGTTCCATCCAATCCATAGTGGCCTCTCCTTCATGCACTTCTCCAATTTTATGGGTAATTCCAGTATAAAACAAAACTCGCTCGGTAGTAGTTGTTTTACCGGCGTCTATATGAGCAATAATTCCAATATTGCGATATTTTTCGATGGGATATTGTCTGGCCATAAATAAATAAAATAAAAAGTCAAAATATATTCGTAATTTCGTAAATGTTCGTATTTTGTAGATATTAAGCGAAATGGGCAAAGGCCTTATTGGCGTCTGCCATGCGGTGCACATCGTCTCTTTTCTTCATAGCTACTCCAGTTTTATTAGAAGCATCTATTAATTCAGCCGCTAATTTTTCCGCCATTCTTTTTCCTTTTTTTGATTGAGTTCCATCTTTAATCCAACGAATAGCCAGCGCTGTTCGGCGATCGCCAGTTACTGGAATTGGGATTTGATAATTAGCCCCTCCTACTCGACGAGATTTTAATTCCACTAAAGGGGAAACATTTTTAAGCGCTTGCTCAAAAACATTCAAGCCACCTTTTTGAGTGGTTTCTTTAATAATATCAAAGCAATCATAAACTAATTTTTCTGCCACTGATCTTTTACCTTCTTGCATCAAGGCACTAATTAATTTGCTCACCACAACACTCCCATAACGACTGTCGGGTTTTAGTCTTTTATCATAGACTCTTTTTCTTCTCGGCATACAATTTTTGTCTAATTAAATTATTCCTTGGATTTTTCTTTTTTAGCTCCATATTTGCTTCTGCCCTGTTTACGATTGGCAGTTCCAGCCGTATCCAACACTCCTCGCACAATATGATAACGCACACCTGGAAGATCCTTTACCCTTCCGCCTCTAATCACTACGATGGAATGTTCTTGTAAATTATGCCCAATACCAGGGATGTAAGCAGTTACTTCCATTCCGTTAGTCAATCTCACTCGAGCGATTTTTCGCAAAGCTGAATTCGGTTTTTTAGGAGTAGTGGTACTCACTTTCAAACAAACTCCTCGTTTGAAAGGACTATTGGAGCTGACTGGTCGGTTTTTCAAAGTATTAAAAACATTCTTAAAAGCTGGGGATTTAGTTTTTCCCTTAACTCTTTTTCTTGGGTTTCTTTTCAATTGATTAATAGTTGGCACGCTATTTTTGTCTGTGAGCGAAGCGAGTAGCTACAAAATAAGCGTCTCGCACCAATTCACAGTTAAATTTTAATTAATTATTTTATATAAGTATTAAAAAAACCTGCCCGCTTTGTAATGTTTTATAATCTTCAAACTTATTTCTTCAAACTCATTAAGCCCTTCACTTAGCAAGTTATTATAAAACAAAGCATTGCAGACGGGTCGCTAGACGACTAGCAGGTTCAATAGTAAACAATAAACGAGAATATGTCAACAGGGGTAGGGTTGAAGAAGTCTGTTTTTTAAATAGTTATCCCCAGAAAAATTCCTAATACAAAATTCAGTAGAGCACCTAATGGACCAGAAAAAAAGAGAATAAAAATTATCAAAGGAAAAAAACCAAATTGTTCTAAAAAAGCCACTGTTTGAGTTTTTATTGGCAAAAAAGCTAACAGCAGTTTTGATCCATCCAGCGGAGGAAAAGGAATCAGATTAAAGAAAGCTAGAAGAACATTCCAAAATATTATAATCACAAAAAGTTCAAAAAAAATCGAACCTAAGGATCCCGAGATAACTGTTGACACATCGCTCCAGTTATTAAAATTGGAAATAATATCTATCTTAGCTGCCGCAGTTATCCCAATGAATTTCCCAGCCATCGCAAAAATTAAAGCTAACAAAATATTGGAAAGCGGACCAGCCAAGGCCACCAATGTCGGTCCCCATCTTTGATTTTTTAAATTATATGGATTATAGGGTACTGGCTTGGCTACACTAAAAGCAAAACGTCCTCCACTTAAAATTAACATTAAAATAGGCACAGCTACGGTCATCCAGGGATCAACGTGCTTTCGTGGATCAGCCGTCAGACGTCCAGCATATTTAGCCGTCGGATCGCCCAGCCACAAAGCCGCCACTCCGTGAGCTACTTCATGAATAATAACAGAATAAAGTAGAATGATTACATAGAAGAAAATTAAAACTGCGACGCTAAGCATTTTATTTTTTTCTTTAAATAATTAATTATCTCTTGCCAGAACTTTACGCCTATGATAGCCTGAACCATATAATAAATCAATGGTTTAGAAAAATACTATGAGTAAAGTTTGTGATATTTGCCAACGGGGAGCCAAATCGGGAAACAAAAGAAGTCATTCTAATATTGCCACGCTAAGAAAGTTTAGCATCAACTTACAAGCAAAAAAAATTGACGGGCAAAATAAAAAAGTTTGCGCTCGTTGTATCAAAACCTTGTCCAAAACGAAATAAAAAAAATCCCCTGAATACTTAGGGGATTTTTTTATTTTATTCAGCTGCGTCAGCTTCTTCCTTAGTTTTATGGATAGTGCCATCTGCATGTTGAGGTGGAGAATAAATAGTATATAATTTCAAATCACCAGCGCCGGTGTTAATAAAATTATGCTTAGTCCCAGCCAGAACATAAGTAAGCATTTCTGGACCAACTACTGACTCTTCGGTTCCTAGAATCGCTTTTCCTTCGCCTTCCACAAAAACCAAAATTTGATCCACTGTATCGTGGGTTTCCATTCCGATTTCGCCTCCGGCTGGAATACTCATAACCACTACTTGGGAGTTTTTACCGGTTTTGAGAACCTGACGAAAATTAGAATTACTTTTCGCCAAATCTACAATTTTTTCATTAAACATATGTTTTTTGATTAGTTTATTAATATTAAAAAATTTTTATAGTCCTATTAAAAATACAATTCTATCCTTCACTTATTTCAAAAATATTTTTCATAGAGATTCGGTCGCTACATTTTATTTTTATTTTTGATTGGTCGCAATTGCTGAACGAAGCTCGAACCTTTTTCGAGCGAAAATCGCTCGAATGATTTGAAACCCCACCCTAGCGTTTCCGCCCGCCGAAACTCGGCGAGCAAAGCAAAACAATTTTCTTTTCAATTCTTTAATTTTTCGCGCGACCCTTTTTCT
>PFCG01000001.1 GCA_002773095.1 Candidatus Moranbacteria bacterium CG10_big_fil_rev_8_21_14_0_10_35_21 | reverse complement strand
GCAATAGTTCATCGTCTGCACATATAATGGCAGCGGCTGCAGTACTAGACACAGAAGCTTTTACTGAAGCATCCTTCGCTTTCGTTTTCGCGCTGTTTAAGCTTACCAAAACGATTGAAGCCAAAATACCGATAATCGCAATAACGATTAAAAGTTCAATTAAAGTAAAACCTTTTTTTATTTTTTTCATATATTCACCTCGCTTTCTATTTTAATATATTTATATTATCTATTAATTCATTAACGGGTTAATTAGTTAACGCGTTAAGTTCCTTTATTTTTGTTTCAATTTTTAATTTTATAATTTTATAATTTTTAAATAAATATTAATTTCTAAACTTTATTGCAGGATTTTGAAATTTTAGCAAAAATCAGGGTTAATTCGTGCGCTTCCTTCCAAAGTTTTCGGCATTTTTCTTTATTATTTTGGTCAGCTATGGCTATCATTCTGAGCCAGTGTTTAGACTCATTCGCCTCTTTTTGAGATATTCTTATCTTATTTTTAAAATCCTTTTTAGAACTCGCCTGGTTTGCTTCCATATAATTCGCGCCCACACTGGTTGCCGATCTTACCAATTGACCTACCAACGGCCTAATTATATCATTACTCTTTATTAATTTACAGAACACAATAACTTCTTCTCCTAGTTTAGCACATCTTTCCTCTAAATCATAATTCATAATTTAAAAATTTCATTTTTAGAAATTATTTAAAAATTAAAAATTAAAAATTCTATAATTGCCCTGCCAAATTATATATCGGCATAATAACGGAGAAGGCCAAAAAACCAACAAAGATTCCAATCAAGACCATTAGCAGTGGTTCAATCAGGGTAGAAAGATTTTTGGTAATTTCCTCTGTTTCATGAGAATAAAAATCAGCTACATGCCGAAGCACCACATCAATTTGCCCAGATTCTTCTCCAATTCTCACCATCTGCGAAACAATAGGCGGAATTTCCGGATATCTTTTAAAAACATCGCTCATATCCCCACCCACTTTTACTTCTTCCGCTGCCTGAACAATGATTTTTTCATAAACATTACTATTGACTACTTTACTCACTACCTTAAGGGCATCAATAATAGGAATACCTCCGGAAAGCAAAACCGCTAAATTTTCTGAGAAACGAGTAATATAAATATATTGAAAAATTTTTCCAAAAATAGGTAATTTTATTTTCACCTGATCCCATTCTTTTTTCCCATCATCAGTCCTGATGTAATAGATAATCCCACCAATAAATCCTAGGATTATTACCGCTACCACCCACCAATAACTAGCCATAAAATCACCTGATTTAATCACTAAGTTGGTATACCAAGGCACTTCAGCGTCAAGCTCCTTAATCATAGTAGTTAGCTTGGGCACCACAAAAGAAATTACTATGAAGGCAATAATAAAAAACACAATCAAGACCACTACCGGATAAATCATCGCCGAACGAATTTTACTGACCAAAGCATAGTTTTTTTCAATATTGTCCGCCACGTATTCTACCGATTTCTTGAGATTTCCAGAAACTTCTCCCGTTTTAACCACACTAATATGCAATCCGGAAAAAATATCCTGATGCCTAGTCATAGTAGCTGAAAGCGCCATACCTTCTTGAATATCACTCATCATTTGATCCAAAACACTTTTGAAATAAAGATTTTCACTTTGGTCTTTTATGGCTCCTAAAGAAGCTACTATCGGCACTTTGGCTTCAATTAGAATGGCTAGCTGACGGAAAAAAATCATTTTTTCCTTTTCAGAAACTTGGTCAAAATATTTTAATATTTTTTCCAGTCCGGTATTTTGAGTTTTTTCCTCTTTAATACTAATAGGGAAAAGTCCATTTCTTTGCAAAACTTCCGCTGCTACATTACCACTGGAAGCTTCTACTTTTCCTTCTTTAACGGCCCCTTGTTTGTCCTTGGCTTTAAAAATAAATTTCATATAGTTATCCGCTTTCGCAGAAATTATTTTTTAATTTAATTCATTAGATTTTCAAAATTGCTTGGATCTTTGGCATAAATTCTAGCCGCATCAATGGTTACAGTTCCCATTCTAACTAATTCCGCCAACGATTTATCCATCGGGATCATCCCTTCTTCCGCGCTGGTATCAATCACATTATCTATTTGATAAGCTTTATTTTCCCTAATCAGATTTTCTACTGCATGGTTTTTTATCATAATTTCTACCGCCGGAACTCTTCCTCCATCTACTTTTGATATTAATCTTTGAGAAACTACTC
This sequence comes from Candidatus Moranbacteria bacterium CG10_big_fil_rev_8_21_14_0_10_35_21, assembly GCA_002773095.1. GTDB lineage: Bacteria > Patescibacteriota > Minisyncoccia > Moranbacterales > UBA2206. The sequence continues at coordinate 33,394 of PFCG01000001.1, read as the reverse complement.
CTATCAAAGAATTGGCTAACTGCATCCTCACCTGATTTTGTTGATTAGGTGGAAAAATATCTATGATACGATCAATGGTTTGAGGAGAATCATTAGTGTGCAGAGTAGCAAAAATCAAATGTCCCGTTTCCGCCGCCGTAATGGCAGTGGAAATACTTTCCAAATCCCTCAATTCTCCTACCAAAACCACATTGGCATCTTCCCGAAAAACTGCTTTTAAAGCCGAGTGAAAATCTTTTGAGTCCTGATTAACTTCTCTTTGATTAATAATACACTTATCCTGTTCATAAATATACTCTATCGGATCTTCAATGGTAATAATGTGCTTTTCCTGATTATGATTTATTTCATTAATTAAAGCCGCCAGAGTAGTGGATTTCCCGTGCCCCACTGGACCAACTACCAAAAAAAGTCCTTGGGAAAATTTGGTAAAATCATAAACTTTTTCTGGAATGGAAAGTTGTTCTAATGTTCTAATTTCCATGGGAATAAGCCTCATAGCTACACTTATTCGTCCTTGCTGATAGAAAATATTAACTCGAAATCTTCCTTTATTTTCAAAACTATAGGAAAAATCCACTTGTCCTTCATCTTCTAATTTCTTTTTCTGTTCTTCATTAAGTAGAGCATCACTAATAGCTAGCGTATCATCCGGAGTTAAAACACTATCCTGAGCCAATGGAAGAAGTTTTCCATCAATACGCAAAGTCGGATAACGTCCAACTGTTAAGTGAAAATCGGAAGCACATTGCTGTTCCACCGTTCTCAAAAGAGTTTTTATTCTTTGCTCCGAATGCATGGTACTCATTTTTTATTTTTCTTTTTATTATTTCTAATCATCTTCCAAGTCGATGTTACCTTCTGTTATCCTTTCTAGTTCTTCAATGGTTGTCTTGCCTAAAAGCACTTTCAAAATTCCATCTTGTTTCATAGTGAGAATTCCCAATCGATCTCTTTCATTTTTTATCAGAGGCTCACTGCCATTTTTTTCCGTGATAATCGTTTTCATATCTTCATTCAGTGGAACCACTTCATAAATAGCTACTCGCCCTTTTAACCCGGTCCCATTACATTCATCACAACCTTTACCATGGTAGAAATGAGGCCCTCCAGAAAGATCTAACCCATATTTTTTAATTTCTTCGGGAGATATTTTCGAAATATCTCCTAAGATATATTTTTTTATTTTTTCCGAAATAGTAATTTCCTCTTTGCAACTTTCACAAATTTTTCTGACTAATCTCTGCGCCGCTACCAATCGAAGTGCGGAGGAAAGTAGAAAAGGTTCAATACCCATATCAATTAACCGAGGAATGGCTCCAATGGCCGTATTAGTATGCAAAGTAGAAAACATTAGATGCCCTGTAAGAGCTGCGTGAACAGCCAATTCAGCTGTTTCCGAATCGCGAATTTCTCCCACCATTATCACATTTGGATCCTGACGTAAGATGGTTCTTAGCCCGTTGGCGAAAGTATAACCAATTTCTGGTTTTACTTGGCTTTGATTCAGTCCTTCAATATCATATTCAATAGGATCCTCTAGAGTTATAATATTTCTTTCTTCGTTGTTGAGAATTTTCAAAAGAGCATAAAGCGTGGTGGACTTTCCTGATCCAGTTGGCCCGGTCATCAAAACCATTCCATAGGTTTCCTGAATAGCTGCTTGCATATTTTCCGCCGCTGTTCCCGCTAAGCCGAGAGATTTTATATCGCCCACGCCACCTTCTTTATCTAAAATACGCATAACTATCTTTTCGCCTTCAATTACTGGTAAGCTGGATACTCGAAAATCAATCTCATTTCCGTCGTGAACAATTCTAAATCTTCCATCTTGCGGCTTTCTTTTTTCATCAATTTTCAAATTGGCCATTATCTTGATCCGAGAAACAACCACTGGACCAATTTCCTTGGGAATAACTAGGCTTACATGCAACACACCATCCATCCGAAAACGTACTCGGTATTCATCATCCATAGGTTCTATATGAATATCACTGGCTTTTCCTTCTACTGCATGTCCAATAATAACTTGCACTAACTTGGCTACTGGTGCATCCTTAAGCACTTCTTGTTTTTGTTTTTTGCCTATTTTTTCCCTATCCATTTCTTCATCCTTCAATTTCCATTCACTGAAAGACTCTACCACTTTTTCTACCATCTCTCCGGGACTGGAATAAAAATCTAGAATTTCATCAAAAACTTTTTCTGAAACCAAATATTTTTTTACTCCGGATTTTTCTTTTTCTGCCACAAAACTCAAAACATTGAGCGCTTCGATATTTTGCGGATCAACCATGGCCACCTTGATAATTCCTTGATTCTTTTCAAAAACAGCTATCTGATCTTTTTCAGCAATTTCTTGAGGAATTATATCAATAATCTTATTCTCAATACTTTTAGGAGATTTTTCCAAATAACTAACCCCCAGTTCAGAGGCTTTTTTTTCCAACTCAGAACTTTTATTTTTTACATTAATTGGCATTTTATTTTCAATTAGTCAATCCTTAAAGCAAAAACAACGTAACCAGCTTTTCCTAAACTAGGGAGCAAACGGATCTGATTTACCAGCTGTTCCAGCAGATAATTCAGCTATTCCAGTGGTTAATTTTTCGTTTATTTTTTCTATAACCGATGTGTTAAATCTGGTTTGAGAAAAAATACTATTATTTAAACTGTATATACCATCAACTTTATTGAGATAACTAAAATTGGAAGCTATACTTGTTTCAAGCAATCCAGATTCCGATTTTGTGATATTGACAGAACCTATTTTATTGTATCTTTTTAATTTTGAAAGTTTTTCTAAACTGCTTTTGACATTGGCATAACTACCAGTGATTTGAAAATCAACACTGACATCTGAAATATTAGGAATGTTGTCCACTTGCATTTCCACACCCATTCCCATTCCTCCGAAAATATCCTCTTCTCCGCGTAGAAGTTCATTTTTAGCCGAACTCATAGTCTGCTGTGCTGGTTCTGATTTTTGTTCAGAGGGAGAAATAGCAATGCCAGAAATTAATACTCCTGAAGAATTAGCTATCGCATTCAAATCATTAATGATCTCTTCCGCTGCTTCATCTTCTGGAAGATAGGCTAAAATAACTTTTTGTTTTTCTGTATTATCGCTCAAATCTGCCACTAAACTATTCACGTTTTCGGCTTTATTTTTTAATTCTTGAAGCTTATTTTTTTCCGCCTTTAATAAATTATAAGAATTTTTTAATGCAGAAAACTGAGGTGCAGCCACCCAAACAAGCAGATAAACTATTAGCAGTAGGAGGATGGGAACTAGTAGTATTTTTATTTTCATATTTTTTATTTAATTTTTAAGCTTATAGAAAAATCCACGTTCCCCGACTCATTCAGTCCTATATTTCCTATTTGAACCGAATTAAAGTATTCATTTTCCTTAAACTCACGTATTTGTTTAGCTACATCAACTAGATTACTCGCCACACCTTCCAAACTGATTGATTTGGCTTCAGCGTCATAATTATAGGATGTCAAATAATCTCCGGCCAACATAGTTTTTTCCAGCTGACTAAAGTTTTCTACTGACAAATCATCCTTTTTTACCATTTCTTCAGCGTTAGTTAGGCGATTTTGAAAATCCAAAATATTTCCGGCACTTCCCTTGGTTAAAACCGCGTGCTCGGAAACATACGATTGATTGACTACTTTAAATTGGGCATCCAGACGTTTCTGATAAAAAATCATTCCTAAATAAACCAACACTACCAACAATAAAACTGAAGCCACCATCCCTACTCCGTTTTTAAAAGGAAACTTACTACTACCATGTTCTTCTTGGGCCAATAAATTTATATTTGTCATATTTTTATTTTTCCGCTTAGGCGGATTTATATTTATTAATTTTTATTTTTTAATTTTTTCTTCCACTCCGGAAAGAGCCAGCCCGATAGCCACTGAAAAGCGATTTTTCATCTGATTAAGTTTGTCTTCTACGGATTTATTATATTCCACTCTTCCCATTGGATTACCCAAAGAAACAGGAATGTTTAAATTATGAAAAAAATATTCTATCAACCCAATCAGACCCGAAGATCCTCCCGTTAATATAATTTGGTCAATCTTTATTTCGTTTTGTTCTTTATAATAAGAACTAAAGACCCTCCTAGCCTCACTAACGATTCTATCTAAAATGGGAAAGCTAATTGGAGATTCAGGGTTATTCAGTAATTTTTTTCCGGATATTTTTATTTTTTCCGCCCTTGCTTCATCAATATTCATACTATGAGCAATGGCTTCAGTTAATTCTTTTCCTCCCGCCTCAATGCTTCTACTGGCCTTGATTATCCCTTTTTCCACTAAAATTATATTGCAAACTTTTGAACCAATATCCATCACCGCTAAATTTCTCTGATCATTTCCTACTAATGAACGCACTAATGAAAAACTTTCAATTTCAATAGTTTTAAGACTTAAAGCGGATTTTTTTGCCATTTTTTCATAATTGGCAATCTTATTTTTAGGAGCAGCTATTAAAAGAACTTGCATCTTAGAAGATTCTTCTTTTTCCTTCCCATTGACTGTCTTGGGAGAAGCAGTATTAAAAATTTTTCTTTCTTTTGTTTTTTTATTAATGACATCCCAGCTTAAGGCCACATCATCCAAGGAAGCTGGCACATATTTGTGCGCTTCAAACTTAATGGCTTGGGCCAAATCTTCATCGCTCATTTCCGGAAATTCCACCAAAACAATTAGCCCTCCTGTTGAAGGTATGGAGATATAAGCGTTTTTGCTTTTAAATTTTCCTTCTTTATATATTTTCTTTATATATTCAGGAAGGACATCTGAGGAGATTAGACTATTGACACCCCTGTTAAGTCCTTTCGCCCCAAAATCAGCCCAGGCATAATTAGCCAAAAAGGGTTTACCATTACGAATTTCCAATTCAACAATTTTTATAGAAGAAGCACCAACATCAACTCCCAAAAATTTATTTTTTCCAAATCCAAACATTATTTTTTTGTTTTTTTAGTAAACTAATTGATTCTTCAATAAGTTAATTTACACTTCCTAAATTATACCATATTTTATTATTGAAAGCCATCTCCTAAAGTTATCCACAGGACATATATTACTTATTTTTTGACTCTGCTGAATTTTACTAATAACATTATTCTATGCTAGAAAAAAATAATTTTCTAAATAAATTAAAAGCTTCTTTTTTGGATACCCTTTTTCCAATTAATTGTGTTTCGTGCGGAAAATATGGAAAATGGATCTGCGACCCTTGTCTTAAAGGACTACCATCTTTGCCTTATCAACTTTGTTTCCATTGTGAGAGAATAATTACCGAATCTGGTTCTCTTTGTCAAAATTGCTTGAAAAAATCTCGCAAAAACAAAGAAACTTTTCCAAAAATTAACACTTTGATAGTAGCCATTAGCTATAAGGAAAAACTACCACCCCGCCTGATTCATTTGTTTAAATACAAATTTATTTCCGATTTACAATTTCCCTTGGGAGAAATTTTAAAAAAGTCTTTAGAAAAAAGTCGATTGCCATTACCGGATATTATACTACCAGTTCCACTGCACAGGATAAGATTGCGGGCACGAGGCTTTAATCAGTCAGGATTATTAGCCGAATATATTGGAAAAAATTTGGCTCCTGGTTTATCTTTACCAGTTTTGCCAGATATCTTGAAAAGAATGCACCATACTCTTCCACAAATGTCTATTAAAAAATATCAAGATAGGAAAAAGAATGTTCAAAATATTTTTACCATTACAACTAATTCTAAAGTCAAAGGAAAAAATATTCTTTTAATCGACGACGTAGCTACTACTGGAGCTACCCTATTTGAATGTGCTAGAATATTAAAACAAAACGGTGCTAAAAAAGTATTTGGTGCTGTTCTGGCTAGGCAATCATTCAAAAAAATCTATTAGTTTGTTTTAAAGACGTCGTTTTTAATTTCATCTTTCTTCCCATAATCTTCTTTCCTTTGATTAATTTCTTGCAAAACTTTGTAAAAAACATTACGGTTGAAATTAACCTCTTTGTAATTGAGTTCCTTGTATTCTTGTTTTTTAGTCTCAGATAAATTCGGATTATACACAAACTTATTCCATAGATAAACGCAAAAAATAAATAAAACCAATCCAAAAAGAGCCAAAAACCAGCTTTTTTTCGCACAAATAAGTTTACATTTACCTTGAATGTTTTTTAAAAAATCGAGTTTATTTTTCTGAAGATTAAAATGCATACTTTTTATTCTTTAATATAAGCTACTGTTTCCAAAACTGTTCTCACGAATTTTTTTGCTATAGTCTTATCTTGATTGTTGGAAAAATAACTATTGCTATTTTGCAATCGCTCGTCAACTGCCTTGGAATTAATTGAAACCATTGTTAAGTAATATTGAAAATTTTCTAACTTTTTTAAAAAATCCAGCATTTCATAATAATTTCCTTCCAGAGTTATATCAGCTGAAATATATTTTTGAGAAGGCAACTTATCCATAATTCCTTCTGCAGGCGTTGCTTCATCCTCTTTTTTTGAAACCTTTTTAGCGCTTTCTTTAATTTTAATTGTAGCTGAATTTCCCGTTTTATCTGCTAACTCTTCAATGCCTTTAATAAAATCCACTTCTTGCTCTGAAGAAAGTACTACCTTAAGACCTTCTCGTGATTCTTCAAAAAGATTAAAATCATCCGCTTGAGCTGAAAGTTTTCCTACTTTGATTTGGGCTATTTCTGCATCAATATCTCTCTTCTGAATTTCTTCCGATTTAATATTGATACTTTTGACCACAAAAAAAGTCGAAAAAAAGAAAATCAGAACTATAATCAAGATAGAGCTCCCCAGATAGATTCCTAATTTATTTTTATTCCAAAAATTAGTCATTTGTTTTATTTAAACATTCCTCACTTATTTCCAATTCAATAGTAAAATCAACGTCTTGTTTCAGGGTAAGATTAGAAAGGGGTAAATCAACTTTCTGGAAACATTCTTCTTGAACTAATTTTTCTTTAAATTCTATTAATTTATCTCTTTCTGCCGCTTGCCCAGATAAAACTACGCGATAATCATGAGTGACAATGCTACTTAAGGTTATACTGGAATCAAAAACTTGATCAAGTTTAAGGAAAAATTTTGACCAATAAAACTGCTTTTTTTGAATTTTATCTATATTAGCTAGCTCTGAATTTGTTTTTTTGACATCACTTTCATATCTAGCTATCTCTTCAATTTTTTCTTGACTTACTCCTAAATTCTCTCCAGCAGAAACTGCAGTTAAGTTTATTTTTAAAATATAGTTTATACTGATCAGAATTAGGAAAAAGACTAAAAATATTCCCAGAAATTTAGCTTCCCAAACTAGACTGTTTTTCAGCCTTATTTTACTCTTTATTTCATCCTTCTTTTCGTCCGGAATTAAATTTAATTTAATTTTCATAATTAATTCCTCCTAGCGCTAATCCTATTACAGTAGAATAGCGTACTGAATCCTCCTGACTAAGAAATTTTTTATTTTTTTCTAGTTTTAAATTAACCCAAGGATTACCAATCATTATCTCTCTTTTCAATCTTTTATTTAAGTATTCTACTAATCCTTTCAAATTTGATCCTCCTCCACATAAAATAATTTGCTTTACTTCCATTGAAGGTTTTTTCATCCCGGAATAAAAATCAATAGTTTTTTCAATTTCATTAACTAAATTTTCTAAAAGAGGCTTTACTGAACTAAAAATAGCGTTGTCTTCCTCCCAACCAGCGATACCGTTATTAACTTTTATTTTTTCAGCTTCTTTTCTGTCTACTTTCATATTTTGAGTAATCGCTTCATTTATCCCTTCTGATGAAAAAGGAACGCTCACTGTAAAAAAGGGAATATCCCCTTCCATAATAATAAAACTGGATCTTTGAGCTCCGAAATCAACAATCAGCGAAGCACTTTTAAAATCAATATTTTTTTCGTCCATTAAGCTACGTGCGCTAGCAATTGATTCTACTTCTAATCCATAAACCTCTAAACCAGCCTTTTCTAAAACTTCCATAATTCCATCCACTACATTTTTCGGTATAGCTACAGTCAAAATCGGCTGACGAGAGGAGCCATCTAATTTTTTTGTAAAAGTCTCTTCTTCTTTTTCTCCTTCAATAAATTGCCAATCAAAATAAACATCTTCTATGGGCAATGGAATATTGACTTCCATTTCCCACTTAACCGCCTCCTTGGCTTCTTTTTGGCTCATCTTGGGAATATTAATAATTCTCAAAAAAACTTTTGATTCAGGCAATGAACAGATTACTTTATTGGTATTGATTTTTTGAGGACCCGCTTTTTTGATTGCCTCTTTTAAAATTTCAGCCACTTTTTCCTGATTAATTATCAGACCGTCATCTATGTTGCCAGATGGAATATCGATGGAATAGAAAGCTCTCATCTTATCAAAATTATTTTCTCTTTCCAATTGAAAAACTTTAACAGAAAGATCGCTCAGATCCAATCCGAAAATTTTTGTTTCAAAGCTGGCTATTTTTTTCTTGAGTAAATTCATTTTTTATTTAGTAATGTCTTTATTATAACTCATCCCAAAGATCAATGGAATATTCAGTTCCGGTAGGAAAATAAGGAGGAGGATAATAGAGTAGATTATTATCAAAATTTAAATTTCGATTAGCATAGCCTGTCCCATTAGTGTAAGCAAATCCATAACGCTTAGCAGTGGCGATAGATCCATTGACCGTGATGGTATTTTTATAATTACCAGAATAATAATCACGCCCCACTCTTCCAGACTGAGCTAAAAGGGCGGCGTCAATTTCCAAAATATTTTCGCTATTATAAACCACAGAAATATTGTTTTGAGCCACTAATCCTATAATGTCATTGCCATTAAAATTAGTATAAAGAAGATGTCCTTTCTCCGCATCACTGTTGTTCATTCCAATATAGATATTAGCCGGGCTACCCCCTTCTAAGTTAGCAGCCGCGATAGTTACTTTTTTATCGTCTATTTTTCCTTCTACCCAAACATTATCTTCTACGAAGATTATTTTATCATCAGGAATAGGATAATTATTTAAGCATTGTCCGCTACAAGAAGAACAGGTCCCACCACCACTAGTTTTTCTATATTTTTCAATAACATAAGTAGTGCTGTTATAGGAATTAACGGTGCAAACATCAAAAGTGCCATCTGTTTTCAATATGATATGTCGTCCATATCCAGCGGAGTTAAAATAAATTCCATTGCCATTATCTTTAGCTTCTGTTTTCATAAATCCCAGATCAGAAGACACCCCAACAAAACTTACTTCCGGAAGAGGAAATTGACGTCCGGCTTTAAAAACATCCGCTCGTTCCGGAACAGCCACTACATCAGGATCGGAACAATTAGGCGATGGATCAGTCGGATCAATGTGTGTATGCACTCCAAATTCATTTCCTCCAGAATGATCAGGATCATCAACACAATAAACTGAACTGGAAACTACATTATTAGCTACTCCATCAAAACGAACCCCTTGATTAACATGAATCTTTCCATTAACAGTTGTCCCCTCTCCAAAGCGCATAAAGGCATTTGCTAAAACAGAATATTCACTCCAGGAAGGTCGACGGAATCTTACTTGAACTGTTCTTTTGACATTAGGTTTTTTTAGAGTCCAGCCGGTAGATTTCACAGTCACAATAGTAGAACCTGGCTCTGGTTTTTCAGTCTGAATTTGATATTGGCCAATCACTCCTCCTTCCGGATCGGAAAAATCACCAATATAATCACTATCCACTCCATAAGGATAGGGTGAAGTATCTTCCCAAAATTCTTTTATTTGCTTAGCTGTTTTTCCGGAAACTTGATGAGCCAAATACCAACGATAGAAAAAAACCCCAGCTTCTGCTGTTTGAAAAGCTTTTTCTCTTTCTAGACGATTGAAACTAAAATTGACTTGTGAAACGACGTATTGAATCATAGAAACCAAAATGATAGAAACGGCCGACATAATCACCAGCACATAAGCCAATGCCGATCCTTTTTTAAATTTTGATTTTATATTGCTCATAATAATTATTGTATTTTATCGTAATCATTTAAATTTCTAACTTCCACAAAAGTTTGAATTTCTATATTGTCCGGAGCGTTATTGGGATCAATATTAGTTTTTAGAAAAACTTTTATTAATCGTATATCAGCTACACTAACCGGAGTGCTAATAGGATTATTAGCCTGATCTCCGGGATAATCCTTGTTGAAGTAATAAAATATCGGCGTGCTGGGATCATTAACAATGCTTCCCGCAATAATTTGAATTTGTTCATCTCCCGAAGCATAGGTTTTTGGAAAGCCGGAGCTAGGGTTAGTGGTTCCCATAAAAACATTTCCATCTGAATAATAAAAATGGACTTTTTCAGTTTCTCCGTCTTTGTCATAATCAGAAAAAATTATCAAATCATTATCATCGGCCGATTGAATTGGATATGTTCCCGCATCCGATTGCCTAGCTTTTCTAATATATTCGGATATTTTCCCCACTCCTTGCGAAACTGCCAAAGAAGATTGACCCATTTCCAAAACATATTTGTTGTTTTTCCAACTTTTTACAAAAAGTAAAGTAAAGCCTTCTATGCATATAATAAAAATACCGATAGCCACCACTACCTCAATTAAAGTTATGCCTTTTGGATTATTTTTTCTCATTAAATTATGGGGATAATTCCAATAAAACTTCTTTGGTGGTCAAATTATCAATATTAACCGATGAACTATAATCTTGAAACCCAGCCGCTTTTATTTCCAAACTATAAGATCCCGCTGAAAGCGTTCCGCTCGATGGAAAAAAGGCCCTACCATCAGATAGAGTAAGCAAGGTTTCATCAAATCCATCCCCATTAAACAATCTTGCTTCAGCCCCTTCTACTGAAATTTCTACGGTTGGACCTTTAATGCTGACCAAAAGAGAATCAACGCTATTGTCTGCAAATTTAATTTCGACAGTTTCGGTTTTTCCAGGAGCTATAAAAAAAGGCGCGGCTGGATCAGTCCCTATTTGAGTATAACCAGAAACACTACTTAAATTATCTATATCAAATTCACCGGGACTAATATTATTAAACTCTTTTTCTCCATTACTATCCGTGGAATAACTACCTTCTAAATTATAAGTTTTTATTTCTCCGTAAGTTCCAGAAGTTCCCAATATTCTTCCTCCCTCCAAATCAAAACCGACATCCTCAATTTTATTGCCTGAAATATCTTTAGTAACTATTTTTAAATTAGCTGTTAAATTTTGAACGATTGTTTTGACGTTTAGTAATCCAGATACCACTGAGGCATGAATATCAATAGGGTCATAGCTCACCTCATTCGGATCCAAAGTGCTTATCGTTTCATATTCATTTTTGGAAATAATCAGCTTGTATTTTTGAATCGATTCCTTGGCTCCTGGAAACATTAAATTGCCGGAGTTATCAGTTTGAACCACTAAGTCAACTGCCGGAGAAACAGTATTGTTAATTATATGAACCGTGGTCTGAGCAATACCATTTCCTTCATTATCGATGACATTAATTGCCAACACTCCATCTCCAGACATAATCTCCAATCCCGGAGGAACGAAACGGGAAACTAAATTAACTTCCCCTGATTTTTGATCAATATCCCAAGAAACATTAACTTTGACTATCTTATAGTCAGTTGGCATTGTATCATCCGGAAAAACCCCATCCAAAGAATCATCTACAAATTGAACTAGTGTTTTAACGTGATAATTTTTAGAATTTTCTGCAACATCTTCTTCGGCTACCAGATTTCCAGAAGGAATTCCGCCCGCTATCCCAACATCATCATATTTGAGATTGCGAATTATCTCCATCTTTTCATTGGCTAGGGCAATGGCCCCCAAACGATTTTTGGATTGAATAATATTTTTCATTCCAACCGTAAAAACAGAATAAAAAGTAGCCACTGTTATAGAAAAAACAAATAATAAAACCAACGCTTCAATTAGCGTAAAACCTTTCGCTAGATATTGCTTATTCCTCCTTTTAATCATTTTTATTTTATATTTTCCAAAACACCATACATCGGTTGAAGGATGGAGATGGCAAAAAACCCAACTGCGCTTCCAATGATAAGCATCAGAACTGGCTCAATAATCGAAGAAAGATTTTTGGTTATTTGATCAACTTCTTCTTCATAAAATTCTGCTAAATTCATCAGAATAGACTCGGTTTTTCCAGTTTCTTCTCCAACCTCAATCATTTGCGGAACCAGAATCGGAAAAACTTTATCTTTTTTATAAATTATCGTACTCAAGGGTATTCCTTTTTGAATAGATTGTGAAGCTTCCTCTAAAGCTTGCTTATAATAATAATTGGTCAGGGTGCGGGATAATATTTTTAAAGATTCTACTACTGAAACTCCACTTTTCAAAAGGGAGCTATAAATACGACAAAATCTGGCACAATTAAGTTTCATAGCAATATTCTTTAGTATTGGAACATTAAGCATCATCATTCCGGTTAATTTTTTACCGGATTCAGTACCAATAAAAAATTTTATTCCCGCTAAAATAACTCCCACTATTAAAAAGAATAATATTAAATGATTTCTTAAAAAATTGCTGGTGCTGATGATAAACTGAGTAGTTGGCGGTAGGGTTACTTCCATATCAGAAAAGACAGCCGTAATTTGAGGCACCACATAGATCATCATCAGTATTCCCACCCCAATCATAGCTACCAGAATTACCGCTGGATAAATCATAGCGCCTTTTACTTTTCTGATTATTTCGTTTTCTTTTTCCAATTGAAGAGAAAGGATACTTAAAACTTCATCTAAGTTTCCGCTGGCTTCTCCCACATTAATCATATTGACAAAAAGTTCATTAAAGACTTTTGGATATTTAGCTAAACTATCAGCTAAAGAAGATCCAGCCTGTAAATCTCCTTGGATTTTTTCCAAAATTTTAATGAATTTTTTATTCCGGGTTTGAGCGGCAATGTTTTTGACTGCTTTGGCTAGTGGTAATCCTGAAGAAATCATAATACTCAAATTTTTGGCAAAAAGCATTTTTTCTTTCAGAGGCAATCCGAAAAATCTATCCAGAAAATCAACTTTCATTTTTCCACCTTTTTCTTTATCCAAAATTTTGGAAGAAGTTAAAACAAAGCCTTCTGTTCGTAGTTGTTCCACTAATTCTTTTTCCGTTTTAACACTTGCTTCTCCGCTCTTTGTTTGCCCTTTATAACTTTTGGCCGTATAAAATATTTTCATATATTTATTCTTTTGTTACCCTAATTATTTCTACCAAAGAGGTTATACCTTTTATGGCTTTGATAATCCCATCTTCCGTCATAGTAAACATACCCTTTTCCTTGGCTTTATTTTCTATTTCTTCAGAAGTGGCTTTTCGGGAAACCATTTCTTCCATATCCTCATCAACTTCCAACACTTCATAAATTCCAGTTCTACCGTGATAGCCTTCATTGTCACATTGATCGCATTTTCCCGGTTTAAAGAAAGTCATGTCTTTCCAATCTCCTTTTTCTTTTATTAAACCTTTAAGGGAAGGATCTTTTTTTAATCTTTCCAATATAGTTTTCAGATCAAAACTTTCTTCAAAAATTTTTAGTTCTTTTTCGCTTAATTTATATTCAATCTTACAATCTTCGCAAAGTTTTCTCACTAATCTTTGTGCCACTATGGCACTTAAAGTTGAAGCAATCAAAAATGGTTCCGCGCCCATATCAATCAAGCGAGGCAGGGTTCCGGCTGCAGAATTAGTGTGCAGAGTAGAAAGCACTAGATGTCCGGTCATGGCCGAGTGGATAGCCATTTCCATAGTTTCCGAATCTCTAATTTCTCCCACCATAATGATATCCGGATCTTGACGTAGAAGAGCCCTTAATCCATTGGCAAAAGTTAATCCTACTTTAGGATTAATTTGTGTTTGATTAATTTTCGGCATTCGATATTCTATGGGATCTTCCACTGTGCTGATATTGACTCCTGGGGTATTGAGAATATCCATAATGGTATAAAGAGTAGTAGTTTTTCCCGAGCCAGTTGGACCAGTCACTAAAATCATACCATTAGGCTTTTTAATCTGCTGATGAATAATTTCCAAACCTGCTCCATGCAAGCCCATACTCTCCAAAGTTAATCCTTTAGAACTTTCGTCCAAAAGACGCATCACTATTTTTTCACCGTCAAAAATAGGCAAAATACTGACACGAAAGGACATTTTATTACCTTCTTTATCCAATTTAAATCTGCCATCTTGAGGAACCCGATGTTCGTCTAATTTTAAATTAGCCAACACTTTAATCCGAGCAATTATTCCTTGGGAAACCTGCTTAGGCAATGTCATAGCATCATGTAGAATTCCATCTATTCGATATCTCACTCGTACTTCTTTTTCTTCCGGTTCAATATGAATATCGCTAGCCTCCTGCAAAATGGCATGCTTAATTAAAGTATCTACTATTTTAATTATCGGTAAATCTTGAGCAATTTTTTCCAAATCTTCCGGCGATTCTTCCGTGGAAACTTGTCCTGAATTTTTATTGATTATATCCCCAAACTCGGCCTTCAAACTTCTCTCATACTGTTTGAGAACCTCCTCAATGCTTTCGCTTGAAGTGAGACAGATAGTAATTTTCAATCCAGTTTTCTTCCGAATGAAGTCAATGGTTTGAATATCTTCCGGATTAAGCATAGCTACTTTCAACTCTCCCCCTTTTTTTTCAAAAGCCACTATTTTATATTTTTTAGCAATCGGCTCAGGAATAATTTGCAAAACTTCCTGACTGATAATTTCCTTGGTTAAATCCAAAAAAGGCACTCCTAAAATATAAGCATATAATTTTCTCATCTGTATTTCGTCAATTAATTTTTTTCCCACTAACAAATCTCCCAGCTTTTTCTTATCTTTTTCTGCCTCTTGAAATACTTCTTCCAACTGTTTGTCTGGTATCAGCTCGGAGTCTTTAATAAATTTTTTTAATTGATCGTTGCCTATTCTCATTTTTATTTTTCTTTTTTTGTTGCTTTGGCTCTATTTTTATTTGTCCTTTAGAGTTTCTTTTATTTTTTCCACAATATCCTCCAATTTATAATTGGATTTTACCAAATAGGTACTCGCTCCTTTTTCAAAAGCTTTTTCAATATCTTCTGGACTTTCTAAATTAGTCAGCAAAATTACTGGGATATTCTTGGTTTTCTCGTCTTTTTTTATTTCATCCAAAACCTCATAGCCATTTTTTTTAGGAAGGACTATGTCCAGAAGAATTAAATCTGGTTTTTCCGATTTAGCCATTTCCAAACCTTTTTCTCCATCTAAAGCCTTAGCCACCACAAATTTTTCATTTTCCAAAAACTCCGACAAAGTATTTTGGAGATAAATTTCATCTTCAATGACTAATATTTTTTTACTCATAAATTTTTAATTAATTATTTAATTAGTTATTGGCAAAGAAAAAGTAAATATTGTTCCCTTGTTTTCTTCTGATTCAAACCAAATTTTTCCATTCATTTTATTGATTATTTCTTTGGCAATAAACAATCCCAGTCCGGTTCCACCAGTTTGATATTTAACCGCATTATCACTTCTAAAAAATTTAGTAAAAATTTGAGCCTGCTGATTACTTGGGATGCCTACACCATTATCTCGAATCGAAAAAATAATTTCTTGCTCATCATTTTCTATTTTAATAACTATCTTTCCTTTGTCTGGAGTATATTTTAAAGAATTACTTAAAAGATTTTCCACAATGGTTTTTAATTTTTCGCGATCACTAATAAATTCCGGCAAACTTGGATTTTTTTGAAATTCAATTTCGATCCCTTTTTTCCCCGCCAAAAAAAGGAAGTTTTTTATGGAGTTTTCCGTAATCTTGCCCAAATCAACCGTTTCTTTTTCCAAAATTAAAATTTTTTGATCTATTCTAGCGACATTTAGCAAATCATTGACCAAATCATTCATCCTAGTGCTGAGAATATTAATATTTTCTATTCCCCCTCGTGGCTTGGCCGGAAGATCTTTAGATTTTGAAAGTAATAACTCTGTTTCCCATTTGATAGCCGTTAAGGGTGTGCGCAGTTGATGGGAAGCCACTGAAATAAATTCTGTTTTCATTTTATTCAGCTTAGCCATCTGATCCATTAATTTAATAATGGAATTTCCAATAATAAAGATTATGGAAACCACTAGACTTTCGGCAATAACTACCACCTCAGGAGAATCATACTTTTTGGAAAAATAGTAGATAGCTGTCATGGCAAAAATTATAATTACCCCCATGACCAGAAACAAAAAGCTAGGCGCCCGCCAAACAGAAACACCAAGCTCTTCGGCTTGTCTTTTTATATTCAAATCATTGAACATTTCCACTTTTTTTAAATCCTTACTTCAGGATAAATTATATCACAAAAACCCCTTTAAAAAAAGTTAGCTCAAAAATTGGCCTTTTATTTTTTATAAACCAACTCTTCCAGATTTTCTTGAAATTGGGAAAAGATTTTTGGACCCTGATTTTCAAAATTAGGCCAAAAGGCTAGCTCTTCATCAGTATAAATGACCGCTCCTCCTTTTTGAGCTGTTTTAGGATTATGTTGAATCTTGTAAGTTTGAATTTTCTTTAGAATATATTCGATTCCATTAAAAGAAAAGATCGCTTCTAATATTTTTTTGAAAAAAATGGCAGTATGGCTTGGTTCGGAAATAAAATTACTTGCCTGCTCCCCAAAATAATTTACCTTAAAATCACTAATCCAAGCGTTAGCTTCCTGAAAACGTGAAATTTCTTCGCTCCCAAATAACGGTAATAGAAAAGAATATTCGTGAGCTGAATAAATATCTTTCATAGCCACTTCTGACCCTTGGGCAATAAAATGGTTCAAGCACACTCTGTCTTTTATTTTTTTCCCATGGCGCCTTTTACCCAAAAAATGAACCAAAATAGTTACCAAAAATCTGCCCGTAAAAATTTTTCCTTTTTTAATAATAATTTTTAAATCCCAATCACTCCCTTCTTCGGCATTTTTCATAGCCAATCTACCACTAGCTGCAATCCCCCTAACGAAAGGAACCAGGGCTATCCAGCGAGAATAAGGACAAAGTTTTTTTATTTTCCTAACCGAAATTTTGTTTCTTTTGATGCGTAGCTCCACCAATTTTTCTCTCCCCTTCAAAAAGTGAAAGCCATTTTTTTCAGTTATGATTTTTTTAAGAGCTTCGTTTTCCAGAGCCATAGTCACTTCCCAGAAAGAAATAAGATTAATTTTTTCAGCATTATTAATTCTAACGAGATATTTCCATATTTCGAAATTTGTCATAGGATAATCCATGACATCATAATAGGCTACCGTGGAAAGGATTTGTTTCACTAGGTGATTATCCATATTTACTGCAAATATTTACCAGTCCAACTTTTTTTTATTTTTTTCAATTTATCCGGAGTTCCGCTATAAACAATATACCCTCCCTTATCGCCTCCATCCGGACCGAGATCAATAACCCAATCAGAATTTTTGATGACATCAGCGTTATGTTCTACCACCAAAACCGAGTTGCCTTTTTCCACCAACGCATCTAAAACTCCCAGCAATTTTTTAACATCTTCAAAATGAAGTCCGATAGTTGGCTCATCTAAGATATACAAAGTTTTTCCAGTGGATTTGCGAGAAAGTTCAGTCGCCAGTTTTATTCTTTGAGCTTCTCCGCCGGAAAGATTAGTAGCGCTTTGGCCCAGTTTTAAATAGCCCAGACCGACATTTTCCAAAGTTCTCATTTTTTCTACAATAAGGGGAAATTTTTTAAAAAACAATAGCGCATAGGATACACTCATTTCCAAAACTTGAGAAATATTCACGCCTTGAAATTCAATATCCAAGGTTCTTTGATTATAGCGAGTTCCCCCACAAGCTTCACATTTCACATACACATCTGGGAGCAAATGCATCTCTATTTTTTTAGTTCCGTCTCCTTGGCAAACTTCACATCTTCCACCTTTCATATTAAAACTAAACCGGCTAGCTGAATAACCACGATTTTTCGCTTCTTCAGTAGCCACAAAAATATCTCGAATCAGAGAAAAAGCTCCAGTATAAGTGGCGGCATTGGAACGAGGAGTTCTTCCAATCGGAGATTGATCAATATTAATTACTTTATTAATATGCTCCAGCCCTTTTATTTTTTTGTGCTGTCCTGGAAGACTTTTGGCTTTAAAAAAATACTTAGACAAAGCTTTAGCCAAAATATCATTCACTAAAGTAGATTTTCCCGAACCAGAAACACCCGTGATGGAAACAAATTTACCCAACGGAATTTTCACATCTATGTTTTTCAAATTATGTTCAGTGGCTCCAATAATTTCCAAATTTTTTCCTTTAGCCTTGCGAAAAACCTTTTTGCTAGAAACTTTTTTTCTCCCAGAAATATAGTCTGCCGTAGAAGTTTTTGACTTCATTAAAGCTGAAAAATCGCCTTGAAAAATAATTCGCCCTCCTTCTTCTCCAGCGCCTGGGCCCATATCAATTATCCAATCGGCACTTCTAATTATATTTTCATCATGCTCCACTACTACCACAGAATTACCAGATTTTTTTAACGCCCGAATGGTTTTTATCAATCTTTCCGTATCTCGATCATGCAGACCAATAGATGGTTCGTCCAAAACGTAACCTACTCCCATTAATTCCGAACCAATTTGAGTAGCTAATCGAATTCTTTGCGCTTCTCCTCCAGAAATTGATTCCGAACTTCTTGCCAAAGAAAGATATTCCAAGCCTACGTCAGCCAGAGCCTCTGCTTTATCCAACATTTCTTTAACCAATGGTGCAGCAATTAATTTTTTGCCACTTTCATCCAGGAAATTATTCAAATTTTTTAGGTAATCCTTAAATTTAGCGATATCCAAATTGACTACCTCATCAATGGATTTTTCTCCTACCAAAACGGCCAAGTAAGCTTTTTTTAATCTTTTCCCTTCGCAAACAGGACAAACTTTTTCCAACATATACTTTTCCAAATCACTTCTAGCATAGTCAGAGGCTGCTTCCATATATTTTCTTTTCAGCATAGGGATCACACCCTCAAAAGGAAATTGCATCTCCTTGAGTCCGCCCATCAAATCTCTTTGTTTAATTAAAATTTCTTCTTGCCCAGTTCCATAGAAAATTATTTTCCAATTTTCTTGAGTCACTTTTTTAACTGGAACTTCGGTTGAAAATCCATATTTTTTTCCCAAAGCTTTTAAAATATTGGGATAACTTTTTTGGCCATTTAGTCTTCCGTTGGATTTGCTCCATGGCAAAATAGCTCCCTCTGATAAAGTGAGTTTTTTGTTGGGTACAATTAATTCTTCGTCTACTTCCTTAGTAATGCCTAACCCAGAACAATTTTCACAGGCTCCGGCCGGATTATTAAAAGAAAAATGGCGGGGAGATATTTCATCAATTCGCACCTGACAATCTCGACAAATAAAATCTTTATTATAAAACCGATCCGCTTCTCCGGCTGTCGCTACCATCATTGATCCCAACCCTATCTTCAAAGCTGTTTCTATGGAATCCAACATTCTTTCTTTGTCCGAAGAGCTTTTTTTCAAAGAAATGCGATCAACCACTATCTCTATGGGACTAGAAATTTTTTCACTAGCAATCATCAGCGCCTCCGAGACCGTCATTATTTTTCCGTTGAATCTCACTCTCGCAAAACCCAATTGGGAAATTCCCCGTAAAATTTCCTTGGTAGTTTTTCCCGTTTCTTTTTTTTCGGCCAAAATAGCCACCTGAGAATTTTCTGGAAAACTTAAAATATCGTCCAAAATTTCCTGATTGCTTTTGCGAGACATAGGCGCTCCGCAATCCGGACAATAAACCAGACCCGTTTTGGCAAAAAGCACTCTTAAATAATCATAAATATCCGTTAGCGTTCCCACTGTAGAACGTGGACTGCGACCAATACTTTTTTGATCAATAGAAATAGTTGGGCTGAGATTTTCTATTTTATCTACATCCGGCTTGGCCCCAATATCCAAAAATTGTCTAGCAAAAGAAGACATGCCCTCCAAATAGCGCCGGTTACCTTCAGCATAAATAACATCAAAGGCCAAGGAAGATTTTCCCGAACCTGAAAGTCCGGTAATAACCACCACTTTATCCCTCGGTATGTCTATATCTATATTTTTCAAATTATTTACCCGGGCACCCCGGATAATAATTTTGTCTCGCAAAGTAGAAATTTTTTTATCCATTTTTGAGAAAAAGAAAAAGTTAACTGCTAGTGATGGAGTATATAGTATTTTATAAGACTTGTAAAGTCTTTGATAATAGAAACGATTTATTGGATAAGCAACTGCTTTTTAGGAAAATTTTAGAGGCCTCTATAGAAGCCTCTTTTTTCTCATCCAAACAAAAACCCCAACTAAACTTAATAGTCGGGTCTATAAAATATTTACATTCACTACTCTTAATTTTTTTTAACTATACTCTTGAAAAATTTAAGAAAAAAATAGCAGATAACCGCCCAAAGCCCAGCAGTTCCCAATGTTACCGGTAAAAAATATTTACCACACTACCCCTCCATTTCATTTAAAAAAAGGACGAGTATATCTTTTTGACGATTATATACAAAAGTAATGGAGAAACAACAGATACAACCATCATAAAAGCAAACATAAACATTGTTAATGAATCTTTTGGATTATCCGGCTGATCAAATTTATTCATCCCATCCTCCTTATTATAAATTGTTAAGATTACTATTTTGACATTATATATTCCTATCAAAAACAATGTTTTTTGTATATTCTTAGATTTTTACAAATGTTTCCCTTTCTTTTTCAGTTTTTCAATAATTTTCTTTATCTCTCCCGTCTTGTTTCTATCGGCTACTAAAATAGCATCCTCGGTTTCTACAATAATAATGTTTTTCAATCCCACCGTGGCAATTAATTTTTCTTTGGCATAAACCAAGCAATCCTGACTGTTAACATCCACGTGCTTACCTTTCACAATCATAGATGATTTTACCTTTTCTTTGAAAAAGTCAAAAAGAGCTCCCCAACTACCTACGTCGCTCCAGTGCATTTTAGAAGGCACCACCAAGAGATTTTTCTTGGGTAATTTTTCCACAATCACTGGTTCTACTGGCTGATTTTTCAAAGCTGAATATATTTTTTCTATTTGCTTGTTGTTGGGGTTTTTTTTGCCCCATTCTTTTTCGATCTTATTCAAGGCTTGATTGATCTTGGGAGATAATTTTTTGACCCAACCTAAAAAATCTTGAGCAGAAAAAATAAAATAGCCGGCATTCCAAAGATATTTCCGATTATTCAAAAATTTTTCAGCCGTTTTTTTGTCTGGTTTTTCTAAAAATTCTTTTACTCCAAATATTTTTTTCTTACCGACTGAAAAAAGCTCTGCCCCCATTTTGATGTAGCCAAACCCGGTTTCAGCAAAGGTAGGCTTAACTCCAATCGTAATTAAATTATCTCTTTTTTCCGAAGAGACTTGCAGAGCAACCGACAAAGCCGAAACGAATTCATCCACATTTTTAATGGCGTGATCAGAAGCAATAGTAGCCACTACCGCCTTCGGGTTGATTTTATACATATATTTAGCCACCAAAGCAATGGCTGGCGCAGTGCCTCGCGCTACTGGTTCAATAATTAATTGGCTATTTTTTATTCCTGGAAGTTGTTGTTGAACCAATTTTTTATAAACCAACGAAGTGGAAACAAAAATATTTTCTTTGGGAACAACCCTGGCGACTCGGCTGTAGGTTTCTTGAATCATGGTTTTGGAAGAAGTGAACTTCTGGAATTGTTTAGGCATCTTTTCTCGACTGACTGGCCAAAGTCTGGTGCCTACTCCTCCAGCCATAATGACCATATAGAAATCTTGATTTTTTTCTGACATAGTTTTTTAAATGTTATTCTGTTTTTATGATATAATTAAAGCACAATGAAAAGAAAAATCAAAGCGGAAAAAAGACCTGCCCGCAATGCACTTCATATTGACGATGGAAAGAAATTATTAACTGAGATGGACTCGGATGAAATTTTGTCAGTTTATAAACATAACTTTGCAGGCGGGGACAGCAAAAAAAGAAAGGAAAAAGTGCGAGTTTCTGGCAAAAGTGTTTTTCAACTTAAAGCCCTAATTAATAGACCTAAAAAATCTTGATATTGACACCGGTCTTCCTTTATGATAGGATAATAAAAGCTTTGTAGAATCTTCTGGCTACCCATTGGGTAAGCCCAAAAAGAAACCTCTTCAAAAACAACTATGCTTCAAATAATCAACATAGCAGAAATAGTAGTGGCCATTTTATTAATTGGCTCTATTTTGATGCAAAACCGTGGCGCTGGACTCTCTTCCTCTTTTGGAGGAGATTTTGGAGGTTATTATAGTAAGCGAGGTTTAGAAAAATTCCTTATGCAATTTACTGTTTTATTAGCCACTCTTTTTATACTTCTAGCTATTGCCAATTTGGTGATGGCTAATAAATTTTCTTAACCATTAAATTAATCATATAAGTATTTTCCCAAAACCGAATATTTCTTTTCTCAAAAAATGGATGGGGGTGGTTTCTTTTCTTAATATTAAGGAAAAAATATTTCTCTATTCTTTGGTTATTATTTTGATTGGCTCTATTGTCGGCTGGGGCGTGATGTCTTATCTTTCCCGAACTGAAGCCGTGCCTAAATATGGAGGAGAATACATAGAAGGTATCGTTGGTCAGCCTCTACATATTAATCCCATCCTTTCTCAATCTAATAATGCTGACGAAGATTTGGTGCAAATGACTTATAGTGGACTTTTGCGCTATGAAAATGACGGACAATTAAAAAATGATTTAGCTGAAAGCTACGAAATTTCCGAAGATAAAACCCAATACACTGTTCGTCTAAAAAAAGATGTTTTCTGGCATGATAAAAAAACTTTTTCGGCCAAAGATGTGGTTTTTACTCTTAATTTGATTACTGACCCAGCCTATAAAAGCCCCCTTCGCTTGAATTGGCAAGGAGTAGAAGTAACATCAGAAGATGATCATACTATCGTTTTCAAAATAAAGACTCCTTACGTTGGCTTTTTAAATAATCTGACTTTCGGAATTTTACCCAAACACATTTGGGAATCGGTTAATCCAGAAAAATTCGCTCTGACTAACCTTAATCTGGAACCCATCGGAACTGGACCTTATAAATATACTTCCTTTCAAAAAGATTCTAACGGAAATATTTTGAGTTATAAATTGGTGGCTAATCCAAACTATTTTGAAGGAAAACCAAATATAGCTAAACTAACTTTCAATTTTTATGCTGACGATGAGGAAATTATAAACGCCTACAATAAGAAAGAGATTATGGGTATTAGTAGCCTTTCTTCAGGAAAAATTGGCGATCTAAAACTTCAACAAAGTACTGCTACTCATAAATTTAATGTCCCTCGTTATTTTGCTGTTTTTTTGAATCAAACTCAAAGTTTGCCTTTGGCTTATGATGAAGTCAGGGAAGCTATAGCCTACGCCACCGATAGAAATGAAATAATTTCAGAAGTTTTGGGTGGTAATGGTTATCCAGTTTCCTCTCCTTTTCTTAAGGGTATGACTGGCTATACAGAAGAAATAAATAAAATGGATTTTGACCCAGAAAAAGCTAACCGTATTTTGGATGAAAAGGGTTGGCCTAAAGGTGAAGATGGCTTTCGCGCCAAAGATGGAGATATCCTACAAATTTCATTAGTCACTACTGATTGGCCGGAACTCGCTGAAACAGCCGAAATTTTGAAACGACAATGGGAAAAAATTGGAGTTAAAGTAGAAGTCAACACCTTTTCTATTTCTGATATTCAGCAAAATTATATTCGCCCTAGAGAATACGACGCTCTTCTTTTTGGACAAGTTTTAGGTGGAGATTCCGATCCTTATTCTTTCTGGCATTCCACTCAGAAAAAAGATCCCGGTCTTAATCTTTCTCTTTTTGGAGACGGAGATACTGACAAATTGATTGATTCCGTCCGAACCGAGTTTGATTTAAATAAAAGAGCTGAGATTTATAAGGAATTTCAAGATAAATTAATTCAGGAAATTCCCGCTATTTTTCTTTACAGCCCAAACTACATTTACCCTATCAACAAAAAGGTGCGTGGTATAGAAATTCAAAATTTGGTTTCCCCTGCTCGTCGCTTTGCCAATATTAATCATTGGTATTTGAAAACTAAAAGAATTTGGAAATAAAAAATCCCCATTAAATTCTTCGCCTATGGCGAAATTTAACCCAATTAAATAAGTTCCGCTTCGCGTAAATTTAACGGGGTTAATTAGATAAATAAAAATATGGACCAAAAAATAGATCAGGAGAATATGAGACAAGTCATCCTTGATTCTCCCAGCCAATTAACCCAAGGTTTGGCCTTAGCCAAAGACATAAAAATTCCTAGTAATTTTAACTCCATCGTTATTTCTGGAATGGGCGGATCGGCTTTGCCCGGAGATATTTTGAAAATTTATTTGGATGATTTATTCCAAAAAAATTCCGACCAAAATTCTCATTTAACCGTTCTTCAAAACAGAACCTACGCTCTCCCTGCGGAAGCTTACAAAAATAGTCTCAATATTTTTGCTTCTTATTCTGGAAATACCGAAGAAACTCTATCTTCTTTAGAAGAAGCTCTCAAGGCTAAATTGCCAGCCATTGGAATTTCTTCGGGAGGAAAGCTAGCCGAAATTTGTCAGAAAAATAATATTCCTCTCGTCTCTTTGCCAGCTGGCATTCAACCAAGATGCGCCAGTGGTTATTTCTTTTCAGCTATTCTGGGAATTTTAGCCAAGGCTGAAAAAATAGAGAACCCATCCGAAAACATAGCCCAAGCTCAGAAAAAATTATCCGAACAAATTTCTGATTTGGAAAAACAAGGAGCAGAAATCGCCAAAAAATTATTTGAAAAAATTCCGATTATCTACGCTTCCGAAAAATTCCGTGCTTTAGCTATGATTTGGAAAATAAAAATAAATGAAAATGCCAAAACTCCGGCTTTCTATAATAGTTATCCGGAACTCAATCATAATGAGATGGTAGGATTTACTCTTCCTCAAGGAAAATTTCATTTAATCAATCTGACTAACCAAACTGACCACCCTCAAACCTTAAAAAGAATAAATATCACTTCCGAAATTTTAGCCAAAAAAAACATTCAAAATACTCGAATTGAAATGAACAGTTCCAATATTTTAGATTCAATTTTTTCCACTCTTCTTTTGGGAGATTGGGTTTCCTACTATTTAGCTTTGGAATACGGACAAGATCCGACTCCAGTAGCTATGGTTGAAAATCTTAAACAGCAATTAACTTAACTTTATAAAATGATAAAAAAAATCAAAACCATAGATGGTATAGTCTATGCAAGACCATCTACTGGGACTGGCGTCCAAAAAAAACGCCCGTCTTTTGCACCAAGAAGACCTCAAAGACCTTACAATAAGAACTTTGTGGCTAGCCCTAAAACTGAAAATAAACCCACTTCTTCGGAAAAAGAACTGTCCTTAAAGATTATTCCTTTGGGCGGTATGGAAGAAGTAGGTCGTAATATGACTGTGTTTGAATATGGACAAGACATCGTTATTTTGGATATGGGTATTCAATTTCCCGAAGAAGATATGCCGGGCATTGATTACATTATCCCTAACATTAGTTATCTGAAAGGCAAAGAAAAAAATATCCGCGGAGTAATTTTTAGTCATGGTCATCTGGATCATATTGGAGCCGCACCTATTCTTTTGGAAAAATTAGGCTATCCTCTCATTATCGGACGCGACCTAACTTTGGCATTGATCAAAAAAAGATTAGAAGATCACCAAAAAAATTCAGCTTCTCGCCTGAAAACAATTTTGGTCAAGTCGGTAGATGAAAAAATAAAACTAGGCCAGTTTGAAATTGGATTTTTTCCAGTAGAACATTCCATTATGGATGCTATCGGAGCCATCATTCATGTTCCAGGAGCGACAGTTATTCATCCTGGAGATTGGACATTGGATAAAGATCCGATTGGACGATCACCTCTTACTTATGAAAAACTATCTCAAGTTCCGGGACCAAAAATTTTAATGTTAGAAAGTTTGGGCTCTACCGATGTCCGACCAGTCGCTGTTTCCGAAAAAGAAATGTATAACAATTTGGAAAAATTAATCAGTGAAGCTACTGGTAAAGTTATTATTGGAACTTTTTCTTCTCAAGTTAGAAGAATTGGAGAATTAATTGAATACTCAGAAAAAATCGGAAAGAAGGTAGCCCTAGATGGCTATAGTATGAAAATGAATATTGAAATTGCCAAACAATTAGGTTATATCAAAGCTCATAAAGATACTTTGATAACCGTTAACGATATTCATAAATATCCAGAAAATAAAATTGTAGTTATCTGCACCGGTGCTCAAGGAGAGGGCAATGCAGTTCTAACTAGAATCATCAATGAAAATCATCGCTTCATCAAAATCAGAAAAAATGACACCATTATTTTTTCTTCGTCTGTCATTCCAGGCAATGAGCGCAGTATTCAAAGATTGAAAGATAATCTTTACCGCAAGTGCGATAATGTTATTCATAGCGATATAATGGATGTGCACATCAGCGGACACAGCGATGCCTTGGCTATCAAAGAAGTCATTAAACAAGTTAACCCAGACTTTTTTATACCGGTTTATGCTAACCATTACTTCCTCAAAGAAGCGGCTAAGTTGGCTATCGGCATTGGATTTCCTAAAGAAAATATTATTGTTCCAGATAACGGAAGTGTCATAGAATTTCAAAAAGGCAAAGGAAAAATTCTACCTAAAAAAGTAGCTACCAGTTATGTTTTCGTAGACGGCTTGGGCGTGGGTGATATCGGACAAGTAGTCTTGCGTGATCGGCAAGTGCTTTCGGCTGACGGAATGTTTACTATTATTGTTATTATTGACAGCAAAACCAAAAAAATAATTGGAAAACCACAAGTCACTTCCCGAGGCTTTATTTTCGTCAAAGAAAATTTTGATTTAGTTAATGCCACCAAGAGAAAAGTGGAAGAAATTGTGGCTTCCAAAACTGTTCCTAATCAGCCAGTAGATTGGAATTATATTAAAAACAATATCCGCGAAGTGGTTGGTCAATATCTCTACACGAAGACCGAAAGACGACCAATGGTTTTACCAGTTGTCATTGAGGTTTAAAATATTATAGAATTAACCTATATGAACAAAAGAATTTTTTCCGGCATACAGCCGAGTGGAAACTTACATATCGGCAATTATTTAGGAGCCATTAAAAACTGGGTCAAACTTCAAAATGAATACGACTCTATTTTTTGCGTGGTAGACTTGCACGCCATCACCGTTCCGCAAGATCCCGAAGAATTGCGCAAACGCACTCTTGAGGTAGCCAAAGTTTATTTAGCCTCTGGTATTGATCCTGAAAAATGTTCTATCTTTGTTCAATCACATATTTCGCAGCATTCGGAATTGACTTGGATTTTGAATACGATTGCTAAAGTTTCTGAACTAGAAAGAATGACGCAATATAAAGACAAGACTAAAAATAAAGAAGGAGTTGGTATGGGACTTTTTGATTATCCTGTCCTTATGGCTTCTGATATTTTGTTATATGATACAGAGTTAGTTCCGGTCGGAAAAGACCAGGTACAGCATATCGAACTTACTAGAAAATTAGCAGAAAGATTTAATAAGAGATTTGGTGAAACATTTTTAATTCCTAAGCCATATACTACGCAAGCCAGCGAAAATATTATGGGATTGGACGACCCGACTAAAAAAATGTCGAAATCCGCAGCGTCGGAATATAATTATATTTCTCTCACTGACACAGAAGAAATTGTCAGAAAAAAAATCCAGAAAGCAGTGACGGATTCCGGCAGCGAAATTGTTTATTCCGATGACAAGCCGGCCCTTAAAAATTTGATTAATATTTATTCTTTATTTTCCGACAAATCCACAGATGAAATTGTGGCGATGTATCAAGGCAAGAATTATTCCGAATTTAAAACTGGACTAGCCGATATAGTAGTAAATTTTCTAAAACCATTGCAAAAAAAAATGAAAGATTTATCTGACGAAAAAGTATTGGCCATTTTGAAAGCAGGAGCTGAAAAAGTTCGTCCGATAGCGGAAAAGAAAATGAAAGAAGTGAAAGAAAAAGTGGGTTTTCTAAACTAACTTAAAAAAATTCTGAATATAAAAATACGTATTTAAATACGTATTTTTTATTTTCTCCTAATTAATATAATCTACTAAGCCAAACTTTCAATATTTACACCTTCTTCCCAACTTATCTCCTCATAATTATGGAGCAAATTATTCAAATAGGCTTTTAATTCGTTATATTTGCCTTCGGCTTGTGCTTCAAATTTTAGGGTAATATAAGGTCCGTTTTGGGAATATCTAATCACTAACATAGCATCACTCATATTCAATCGCACACCGTCCCCTGCTCGCTCGTCATCAATCACTTCTGCTTCAGGAAAATCATGACGCAAAACCTCACTTATTTTTTCTATCAGTTTTACTTTCTGATCATCCGCACATCCCAATTTAATTTCAGGACTGGAAATATATTTCGGCAAGCTGGCTACTATTTCAGCAAGAGTTTGTCCGGTTTCGGATAAATAACGCAACAATCTGAAAGTAGAATATATTCCGTCATCATGATTATAGAAATCCGCTGAGAAGAAAAAGTGACCAGAAAGTTCCCCAATGAAAGCAGCTTTTATTTCCTGGTTTTTCTTTTTCAAAAATGAATGTCCGGTGCGCCACATAAAAGGCACTCCACCCTTAGCTATGATCGTGTCCTCCACTATCTTAGAGCAAAGAGTGTTATACATTATTTTAGATCCCTTATGCTCGCGCAAAACATCGGAGGCAAAAATAGCTACCAAAACATCATTCCAAATTATTTCACCTTGATTATCCACAATCCCAATTCGATCTCCATCGGCATCATAAGAAAATCCCACATCAGCTTTTTCTTCCAACACTTTTTTCCTCAATCTTTCTGCCACCACAGATTCAGTGGGGTCTGGTGTGCCTAACGGAAAAGTTGGATTAATTTGGCAATTGCTTCGAACCACTTCACATCCAATTTTTTCTAGCATTTCAGGCACAATAACTCCGGCTGTGGAATTCCCAGGATCAACAACCACTTTGAATTTTTTTGTTACTGACAATCTTTTCTCCAAATCATTAAAATATGTTGCTCTCACTTCCTTCTTTTCAACTTTTCCAGGAGTTTCAGCTTTTTCATAATCCTCCGACTCAATCATTTTTTTCAATTCTTGAATACCTTCACTCACTAAAGTTTCTGAAAATCCATTGGCAAATTTAAATCCATTATATTCAGCTGAGTTATGAGAAGCCGTCACAAAGACTCCTCCTTGGCAATCCAAATAATACTGCGCCCAATAAAAGATACCTACTAAATTCATTCCAATATCAATCGTATCCACTCCAGCCCAAGAAAATCCACGGATCATAGCTTCGCTATATTCTTGACTAGTAGCCCGACAATCAAAACCCACGACGGCCTTGTTTATCCCCTGCCTTTTCATATAGGTGCCGTAAGCTTTCCCAATATGTTCCACAATTTCCAAATTTAAATCCTCTCCTACTATCCCGCGCAAATCATAACCCCGAAACATTCGTGAATTAACTTTCATATTTTTCTTGATAATTATTTACTACCTTTATTTTATCATTTAACCTTTTCTTGCTCAAGCTATTGATTTAATGAGCTTATTCTTATAAACTTCGTATATTCGTAATAATTTTTAGAAAATCATGAAAATTGGTATTGTCGGCCTCCCTAATGTTGGAAAATCAACCTTATTTAAAGCCCTGACAAAAGTTCAGGTGGATATTAGTAATTATCCCTTTTGTACTATTGAACCCAATGTCGGCATTGTGAAGGTGCCAGACGCTCGTTTTGATAAGCTAGCTAAAATGTCAAAATCAGCTAAAATAATTCCAGCCGTAGTAGAATTTGTGGATATTGCTGGCATCGTCAAGGGCGCTTCGGAAGGTGAAGGTTTGGGTAATAAATTCTTATCCAACATCCGAGAAGTGGACGCTATCGCTCAAGTAGTTCGAGTTTTTCAAAATGAAAAAATTACTCACGTACATAATAAAATTGATCCCGAACATGATATAGAAATTATTAATACTGAATTAATTCTGGCAGATTTGGAGACTATCTATAAAGTAAAAATAAGATTAGAGAAGGATAATCGCGGAAAAGTTAAAGGTGCCGAAGAACAATTAGCGATTTTAAATAAAATAAAAGAAAATTTGGAAGCTGGAGTATTAGCTAATGAAACCCAATTGGATTTGGAAGATGAAAATACTAAAATTATTGTTCGTGAATTATCCCTGCTCACTATGAAACCTTTTTTGTTTGTTTATAATGCTTGCCCCGTTAAATCCGACGAAGTCGGTGCGGAGCTATTTAACGGGGTTTCCTATAAGATTCCTAAAAAATTAACCGAGAAAAATAACTTTGTAATTCTGGATATTAAAATAGAAGAAGAACTAATTGAAATGTCATGCGAAGAAGCCAAAGAACTTGGCATCACCTCTGCCATTGATACGCTGATTGTTGAGGCCTACAAATTATTAGGATTAATGACCTATTTCACCACTGGAGAAGATGAAACTCGCGCCTGGACCATCAAAAAGGGCTGGACCGCTCCAATGGCTGGCACAGCTATCCACAACGACTTTAAGGAAAAGTTTGTCCGCGCTGAAGTTATCCAATGGGATAAATTACTGGAAGCTGGGTCTTGGAGCAAGGCTAAAGAATTAGGAACATTACGACTAGAAGGTAAAGAATATATCGTCCAAGATGGCGATGTTATTGAATTTAAAATATAGAATATTAAAGACGGAGATGCCTGCCCCGTAGTATCCGTCGCAACGGATTGCTATCGGGGTTATAGAGTTTAAAATTTAATTTGACTATCCATTTCTAATCTGCTAGAATGATTTTAATCTAGAAAGTCCATAATTCTCTCGCCCCAAATACTCGGGGATAAGGGAATCATAATCCGCAAGGAGCCTGCCCGTAATGCTTATAGCATAACAATAGGCAGATAAAACTTTCTTTGGCGGATTTTAATTTTTGTCCATTCAGTATGAATGGGTATAAAAATTAATCCGCCTATGGCGGATGCCTCGCATCAAACCAACCCCTTAATAAATAATAATTTAAATCAAATATGCAATACGAACTATTCTATCTAATTGGATCTTCTCAAGAAGCCAACTTTGATAAAATTAAAAGTGAGGTAGAAGCCATTACCACTTCCGAAGGTGGCGCTTTTGAAGAAAAAGAAGTCATTGAAAAAAGAAGGTTGGCTTACCCAATAAACCATGAAGTTTTTGGCGCTTATGTGGCTCGTCGTTTTCAATTGGAAGATGCTTCCAAACTCCAGTCCATCACTAAAAAATTGAATTTGATGAATAACCTGCTTCGTTTTTTGATTAGCCGAACAGAAGAACTTCCAGAACTCAAGAGTCGAGAAGAACGAAAGAATGATGAAAAAGCTAAAGCTAAAATTCAACCAAAAGAAACACCCAAAGAAAAAAAGGAAGTTAAAAAATCTCCGGAAGAAATTTCAAAACCAAAAGAACAATCTTCTTCTGAAGATATCGATAAAAAATTAGAAGAAATTTTAAATATTTAACTTAAAACAATATGAATGTCAACAAAGTCATCTTAGTCGGACGATTAACTCGCGATCCAGAAATAAGAAATACCTCTTCTGGACAAACTGTGGCTTCCGTCAGTTTAGCCACTAACCGTTTTTGGAAAGATAAAAACGG
The DNA here is from genome assembly GCA_002773095.1 of Candidatus Moranbacteria bacterium CG10_big_fil_rev_8_21_14_0_10_35_21. Lineage (GTDB taxonomy): Bacteria > Patescibacteriota > Minisyncoccia > Moranbacterales > UBA2206. Next base: position 1,543 of record PFCG01000001.1, on the reverse strand, counting down.
TCAGAAACAGGATAAAACTGAATATCACAATGTGGTTCTTTGGGGAAGATTAGCTGAAATTGTTGGACAATATCTCACCAAAGGACAAGAAGCTTATTTTGAAGGACGAATGGAAACCAGAAAATATACTGGCAAAGATGGTATTGAAAAAAGATACACAGAAGTGGTCGCTGAAAATATGCAATTGGGTTCTCGTGCCCAAAATTCCGCTCCAAGAGCCTTCACTCCTTCAACTCCTAATCAACAACCTAAACAAGCCGCACCAGTGGCTGAAGAAATTCCCACCATCAATCTAGACGACGAGCAAGATGAAGTAAAAATAGAAGACGTTCCCTTTTAATCCAAATAATAAATTTTATTCACTATGCAAAATTATAATCGAAAAGAAGCTCCTCGAGGAGAAAAAAAGGTCTGTTCTTTTTGCGAAAAAAAGATGGACAAAATTGACTACAAAGACGCTTATCTCTTGCGTTATTTTATGAATTCTCAAGGCAAGATTTATCCGCCAAAAAGACACGGGGTTTGTGCTCGTCATCAAAGAACTCTTTCTAACGCTATCAAAAAAGCCCGCGTTATGGCTTTGGTCCCTTTTGTAGTTAAATAAAAAAATGCTGGGTATCAATGAAATTAAATCCGGAAAAAATATTGTTTTAAACGGCGAACCTTTCGCCGTTCTTTATCATGAACATTCCAAAACCGGTCGAGCTGGTTCAGTCCTCCGAACCCGTCTCAAAAATCTTCTAACGGGAACCGTTCTAGAAAAAACTTTCCAAGGAGCAGAGCAAATAGAAGAAGCTGACATTGCCAAATCTAAAGCTCAATTTCTCTATAGAGAAAAAGATAACTATGCTTTTATGGATATGAAAAACTACGAACAGTTTTCTCTTTCTAAAGAAGTTTTGGGTGAGACTATAAATTATTTAATTGAAGAAACAGAAGTGCAAGTAATTAATTTTAACGACCACGCTATTAATATTGAACTACCAGTCAAAATTACTTTGAAAGTAACTGAGGCTCCACCGGGTATCAAAGGAAACACCGTTTCTTCCGGAACCAAACTAGTCACGCTAGAAACCGGACTGAAAATATCCACTCCTCTCTTCGTCAATGAAGGCGACCAAGTTATAGTCAATACCGAAAGAGGAGAATATGTTTCCCGAGCTTAAACAAAAAAATCCCCTGATTCATCAAGGGATTTTTTAAAATTTTAGCTAAATCAAAGATTGATCAAGTTTTCATTTTTTTAATATTTTACAATAAGCCTATATTGCCAAAAAAAGTGATGGACAATAATGGCATTAAAGCCACTAGAATCGCCAATCCTAACTCCTCTGATTGACGTGTTTCCTCGTTCCTCTTTTGACAATCCGGACATTCCGGACCCTGGCATTTTACTTCCTCCATAGTTTTTGTTTTAATTATTAAAAAATAAAAAGCGGTTCACCCGCTCTTATTACTGTATATCCATTATACACCATCTAAATGAAAAAGTCAATACTAGCGTAATAGCCCAATAGCTTGGAAACGTTTTCTGGTATAATAA
>PFCG01000013.1 GCA_002773095.1 Candidatus Moranbacteria bacterium CG10_big_fil_rev_8_21_14_0_10_35_21 | reverse complement strand
TTTCTTGTGAATAACCATGTTGTTTACTTAATTGTTATTAACTATTTTAACAACTTTTGTAAACAACGCTAATTAATCTAACATCTAATCTCCTTAAATTCCCATTCTGAATATAACCCCGAAAAAGTCTTAAAGTTCCCTATAGTTGGTGGTTCTAGATCGACGACGCTCGCAATAAATAAAGTGAATGAAGCCAATTTTAAGAATACCGGTATTCTTTTTTATAATAAAAGGACAAATAAAAAGAGGGAGTTCAGATTTCTCTGAAGCTCCCTTTTTAAATTTTAGATTATCAGAAGAGTTCTCCTTGATAACCTTTTTTTTCTTTTCTTTTTTTGATGGTTTTTTTCCGAGCAGTGGCTCGGAAGTTTAGGAGCTTTCCAACTTTTTTACTGAACGCACTCCATTCGTCTCTTGGTATGTTTCTTTTTGTAAAAACTATTTTAATTGCTTCATAGTAAACACTTCCCTTTCTGATTTCTTCAGCTACTCCATTTGCCAATGCCTCTTCAAAAATAGCCATTCTAAACCCTCCTTATTTAAGGTAAAAAATCAATAACTTTTTAATTTACTGTTCCTAAGAGTATAGCTTATTTCTCCAACTTTGTCAATAAAAAACGATAGAAAAAAGGCCTATTCTAAATCCTGAAAAAGAAATAATTAGGCTACTTGGGTGTATTAATAGTGTAATCAATATTAATATAATTTTATGATGGGTAACTATTTCGGGGGAATGATGGGTGAATATGGATTTGGCCAAACCGGATTATTCGGTTTTGGGTGGATTTTTATGCTCCTATTCTGGGGCTTAGTCATTTGGTCCATTATCGCTTTAATCAAAAACGCTTCCGGGCGGCAAGGCTATTTTAATCAGCCGGAAAACCAATCCAAAGAAAAAACGCCTATGGATATTCTCAAAGAGCGATATGCCAAAGGCGAAATAAACAAAGAAGAATTTGAAAACAAGAAAAAAGATCTAGCTTAATCTATTTATTAACCCCGCACCTAAAATATTTAAAATGGGTTTGGAAGTTAATAATTATAAAAATAGAAACAATCAATACGGGTGTGGCAATGAGTTTTTAGGTGCCTGGGTAAATTTTTTTCCAATTAAAGTTCCAAGGATCATCTTTGCGGTCAGGCGCAATTTGATTATGTCCAAGAATATATTTCAAATCGTATTTCTTTTTTAAATATTTTGTTAAATCATTAAGCGCGGAGTATTGGTTGCTGTTAGGCGGTTCACTTTTAGTATTAATAATTTCCACACCTAAAGAAAAGGTATTGACATTTTTTCTTCCGTCTGGAACCTGACTGACGCCGGCGTGGTAAGCAATATTATTTTCATCCACTAGGCGATAAACTTTTCCGGAACGATCAATAATATAATGAGCGGACACTCCATAATCTTTATATATTTTCAGCACGCCATCCAGAGAGTGAGGGTCACTTCCTAAAGAGTCATAAGAAGAATGAATAATAAAAGTATCTATTTTTCGGTTTCCGGAAGAAGAAGAATAACCCCAACTAATTTTTTTGTTGATAATTTTAAAGTCCGGTGGGGGAATTTCTTTTTCTTCCGCTGGTTGAGTTTCGGCGATAGGTTTTTCTTTTGGTTTGATAATCTCGGGAGAAATAGTTTCTGGAGAAGGGGATTCTGCCGGAGCTTGCTCGTCAGTTGGTTCAATTAAATTAATATCTTCCGCTGGCTCTTCGGCAGGTATTGCGGAATTGTTAATTTCAATCTGTTGAGTTTTTGTGAATAAATTTTTCTTAAAACCGAAGAAAACAAAAGCAGCCAAAACAATTAAGGCGATAATGGAAAAAATAATTATAATAATCTTTTTCATAAGCTGATATTATTAATTCTAGCATTTTGAAATAGTTTATGCTATATTGTTGGCAGTTAAATTAGAAAATATGCAACTGGAAATTTTAGTTAAGAATCAAATCATAGTTCTTTCTTTGAAAAAAGGAAAGAAGATTATTGGTCAATCGGAATTTTCAGAAAAGAATTCTCTTTCTAGGGATCTTCTGATTCAGATAAATAAACTTTTACAGGAAAATAAGTTGACAGCCAAAATGATCAAAAAAGTATCTGTCCAGACGGAAATAAGTAAGGCTTATACTTCCTACCGAATTGCTGAAGCGGTAGCTAAAGCCTTTAATACTTTTGCGCAAGCTGTTTAAAGCATAAACTGTGGATAACTTTGGGAAAGTGGGATTTTTAAAATTTCCCTAAATTTTAAAGAAGGCTCTAATAAAGCAAAATATGGCAAAAGAGTAGTAAAAAGCGGATTTTAAGCCAAAAAAGTAAATTCATACTTGCATTTATTAGTCAGGCGTGTATAATGGATTTACATTTGTCAATAGGGTGTGAAATCTTTGGATAAAATTAATTAAATATTTAAATATATAAACTCGCTAACATTGCTTATTTCCCAGACTCTTTCGAGATAAGTAAACAGCGAGCATTATTTTTATGCTTGAAGCTCAAAAAGCCTTAAAAGTTAAGGATGCCTTTGGTTCCGAGTCATCTTTATCTAAGAGAAAATTCTTCAAACCAATGAGAATGGTGTCGTTGCCAAATCTTATTGAAGCTCAAACTAATTCCTATGATTGGTTATTGGAAAAAGGGCTAAAAGAAATTTTAACGGAAGCTAGTCCGATTACTGACTTCACAGGAAAAAATCTAGAGCTTTTTTTCGGAGACTATTATTTGGATGATCCGAAATATGATGAAGTGACTGCTAAAAATAAAAACATTTCTTACGAAGCTCCGCTTCGCTGTAAAATAAAATTGGTTATTAAAAAAACCGGAGAAATCAAGGAACAGGAAATTTATCTTGGAGATTTTCCGATTATGACCGAGCGGGGAACTTTTATTATCAATGGAGTAGAAAGAGTCGTGGTTAGTCAGCTGATTCGCAGCCCGGGAGTTTTCTTTACTATGGGTTATCAAAAAGGAAAACGTCTTTTCGGCGCCAAAATAATTCCTAACCGAGGAGCTTGGTTGGAAATCGATACTGACTTTGAAGGAGTATTGTATGTTAAAATTGATCGAAAAAGAAAAGTAGCTATCACTTCTTTATTGAGGGCTTTCGGATATTCAACCGATAAGTCCATTTTGGATTTGTTTAAAGATGTAGATAAAGGGGAAACTAAATTTATTGAAAAAACTTTGGCGAAAGATGTGGCTAAGAATCAAGGAGGAGGCTACAAAGAAGTTTACAAAAGAATTCGTCCAGGAGATTTGGCTACTGAAGAAAATGCCAAACAGATGATTGATGAAATGTTTTTTGATTTTACTCGCTACGATTTTGGAGACGTGGGACGCTATCGTCTTAATCAAAGATTGGAAACTGATTTCCCAAACACTGAAGAATATCGAGTTTTGAGAAGAGAGGATTTAGTATCTATTATTAAAGAAATTATAAAATTAAATAATGATTTAGATGGACAGGCTGACGATATTGATCATTTAGGCAATCGTCGGGTGCGAGCCGTGGGTGAATTAGTGCAAAATAAATTGCGTGTTGGCCTAGCTCGAATGTCGAGAAATATTAAAGACCGAATGAGTACTTGTGAGTTGGAAACAGTTATTCCTGGACAGCTGATTAATTCTCGTCCTATTGTAGCGGCTATTAAAGAATTTTTTTCCAGTTCTCAGTTATCTCAATTTATGGATCAAGTTAATCCTTTGGCTGAACTGGAACATAAAAGAAGGTTAAGTGCTATGGGTCCAGGCGGGTTGACTAGAGAAAGAGCTGGCTTTGAAGTGCGGGATGTTCATCATTCTCATTATGGACGTATTTGTCCGGTAGAAACTCCAGAAGGTCCAAACATCGGACTTATTGGACATTTGGCTACCTATGCCAGAATTAATGAATATGGCTTTTTAGAAACGCCTTACATTAAGATTTTTAAAGAAATTGAAAATAAAAAAGAAAATTTAATTGGAAGAATTTTGAATGAAAATTTGGCAGAAACTAAGATTGGAACTGAAATTGATGAAAATTTAGCAACCAAAATTGCTAAAATAAAATCAGCTAAAACAGTCAAAATAAAACCGTGGGTTAGTAAAGAAATAGAATACGTTAATGCGACAGTGGAAGATCGAAAAAATATTGCTCATGCCGGAATGCAAACTGATAAAAATGGAAATATTTTGAAGGCTATTATTGAAGCTCGAGTAAGAGGAAAAGTTTCTGAAATTGAAGTAGAAAAATTGGATTACGTGGATGTTTCTTCTAAACAAATGATTTCAGTAGCTACCGCTATGATTCCTTTTTTGGAACATGATGATGCTAGTCGAGCTTTGATGGGATCTAATATGCAACGTCAGGCCGTTTCTTGTGTGAAACCGCAAGCTCCAGTAGTGGGAACCGGGATTGAAGACAAAGCGGCTTCTGATTCTGGGCAGGTTGTAAACGCTAAACAAGATGGAGAAGTTATTGAAGTGGATAGTGATCATGTGATTGTTAAAGAAAAATCTCCAGCCGGAGCAAAGAATCCTTATTATAAAAGAGAATATTATTTGCAAAGTTTTGTAAAATCTAACGCCTTTACCTCAATGAATCAGGTGCCCCGGGTAATTAAGGGACAAAAGGTGATGAAAGGTCAGTTGTTAGCTGATGGAGCCTCTACTGATCATGGAGAATTGGCTTTGGGACAAAATGTTTTAGTGGCCTTTATTCCTTGGGAAGGATCCAATTATGAAGATGCTATTATTATTTCGGAAAAACTAGTTCAAGATGATCGTTATAGCTCTATTCATATTGAAGATTTTTCTATTGATGTTCGGGATACCAAGCTAGGTCCGGAAATTGTGACCAGAGATATTTCCAATATTGGAGAGGAACGTTTGAAAAACTTAGATGAAACCGGAATTGTTCGCATCGGAGCGGAAGTTTCTTCTGGTGATATTTTGATCGGAAAAATTTCTCCAAAAGGAGAAGGCGATCTGACTTCTGAAGAAAGATTGTTGAGAGCTATTTTTGGAGAAAAATCTCGCGACGTTAAAGACAGTTCACTTTATTTGCCACACGGAGAATACGGAAAAGTGGTGGATGTAAAGATTTTTTCTCGTGAACAAGGAGACAAATTATCGACTGGAGTTATTGAACGAATTCAAGTTTCTGTGGCGCAACTTAAGAAAATTTCAGTAGGAGATAAATTAGCCGGACGACATGGAAATAAAGGAGTTATTTCTCGCGTGGCTCCAGCTGAAGATATGCCATATTTGGAAGATGGAACTCCTGTAGATGTTATTCTAAATCCATTAGGTGTAGCTAGCCGTATGAATATTGGACAAATTTTGGAAACTCATTTAGGTTGGGCCGCTTCCAGATTAGGCTATAACGTAGCCACTCCAGTTTTAGATGGAGTAACTGAAACTCAAATTAAAGAGGAATTGAAAAAAGCTAATTTGCCAGAAGATGGAAAGGTAAAACTGATAAACGGAATGACCGGTGAAGCTTTTGCCAATAAATCAACTGTAGGAGTGATGTATATTATGAAGTTGCATCATTTAGTGGATGACAAGATTCATATGCGATCCATCGGTCCTTACTCTTTGATTACTCAACAACCATTGGGAGGAAAAGCGCAATTCGGAGGACAAAGATTTGGAGAAATGGAAGTGTGGGCCTTGGAAGGTTATGGAGCGGCTTATACTTTGCAAGAAATGCTGACCATAAAATCAGATGATGTTTTAGGAAGAGCGAAAGCCTACGAATCGATTATCAAAGGAGAACAGATTAAGAGTCCAAATATCCCGACTTCTTTCAATGTTTTAGTTAATGAATTGAAAGGTTTAGGTTTGGATGTGGAGTTAAAAGGAATCAAATCGGAAGAAGAGGACAAGAGAGAAGAAAGATAATTTAAGTTTTGATTAATAATTTTTTAAATAATGCGTTAATTCCGATTTTTGAAAATAAAGTTGGAAATTAAAGATTATATTTATGGATCCAATATCCAAAGTTAGTAACTTCAGTAGCGTTCAGCTAAAATTAGCTAGTCCAGAAAAAATTCTGGAGTGGTCTAATGGAGAAGTGACTAAACCAGAAACCATCAACTATCGAACCCAGCGTTATGAAAAGGACGGACTTTTTTGCGAAAAAATATTCGGACCTTCACGCGATTGGGAATGTTATTGTGGAAAATATAAACGTATTCGCTATAAGGGAATAGTTTGCGACAAGTGTGGAGTGGAAGTGACCAAAAGCAGTGTGCGTCGAGAAAGAATGGGACACATTCAGTTGGCAGCGCCGGTTTCTCATATTTGGTTTTTAAAAGGAGTGCCATCTAAAATTGGTTTAGCTCTAGGTATGAGTCCTCAAGACTTAGAGAAAGTGATTTATTTTTCTAGCTATATAATTTTGGAAGTGGATAAAGGCGAAAAAGAAAGAGTGCTTAGTCAATTGGAGCAAGAATTTAAAAATCGTCAGAAGGAAATTAACGGAACGTCTAATCAATCTCCTGAGGAAAAAGCTAAAAGAGTGGATGAACTAAAAAATGCTTTTCGAGGGGCCAAGGAAGAAATTCGTGGAATTGAAAGATTAAAAATAATTTCCGAATTAGAATATTTTAATTTGTCTTCTCATTATGGACAAGTCTTCAAGGCTAGAATCGGAGCGGAAGCGATTAGAAAAATTTTAGCTACGTTGGATATTAATAGTGAAATTAAAAAAATTAAGAAAGAATTGGAAGATGAAGAAATTTCTGATCGAAATAAATTACTTAAGAGGATAAAATTATTACAAGGTTTTGAGATGGCTAATATTCGCTTGGAATGGATGTTGCCAGTAGCTATTCCAGTTATTCCTCCTGACCTACGTCCGATGGTAGCTTTGGATGGAGGACGTTTTGCTACTTCTGATTTGAATGATCTTTATCGAAGAATAATTAATCGAAATAATCGTTTGAAAAAATTGATTGAATTAGGAGCGCCGGAAGTAATTACTCGAAATGAAAAAAGAATGCTACAGGAAGCAGTGGATGCTCTTTTCGATAATTCGGCTCGTCGCGGACAAGTAAGTGTGGCTGCTTCTACTGGACAAAGAAGATCGCTTCGTTCCTTAGCAGATACTCTGAAGGGAAAGCAAGGACGTTTCCGTCAAAATTTGCTGGGAAAACGAGTGGATTATTCTGGACGAAGTGTCATCGTGGTTGGACCTAAATTAAAATTACATCAATGTGGAATTCCTAAAAAAATGGCCTTGGAACTTTTCAAACCCTTCATTATTAACAAATTAATTGAAAGAGAGCTAGCTTTTAATGTGAGAAACGCCGGCAAGATGGTGGAAGCTGAAAGCGAAGAATCCTATGAAATTTTGGATGAAATAATTTCTCATCATTATGTAATGTTGAACCGAGCTCCGACTCTGCATCGTTTGAGTATTCAGGCTTTTCAACCGGTTTTGATTGAAGGTAAGGCTATTCAAATTCACCCGATGGTTTGTTCCGCGTTCAATGCTGATTTCGATGGAGACCAAATGGCGGTGCATGTTCCTTTAACGGACAAAGCTCGTTGGGAAGCAGAAAATTTAATGCTCAGTCGAAAAAATCTTTTGAAACCGGCCAGTGGAGAACCGATTACTATCCCTACTTTGGATATGGTTTTAGGATGTTATTTCTTAACTCATATTTTAAAAGGAGCTAAAGGAGAAGGAAAAATATTTAGCTCTTTTGAAGAAGCTATTTTAGCGTGTGAACTTTCCAAAATAGATATAAGAGCTAAAATCAAAGTTTTGTATCAAGGAAAAATTTTGGAAACCTCTGTGGGTAGAATAAATTTGAATGAAATTATTCCGGAAGAATTAAGATTCATCAATGAAGAATTCACCAAAAAAGAATTAAAATCTTTAGTAGGAAAAATTCTGGAAACTCAAGGGCAAGAAGAAACAGCTGATTTCGTGGATAAAATAAAAGACTTAGGCTTCAAAGCGGTGACTAGCTCTGGAATAAGTTGGGGTATGAATGATTTGAATGTGCCAACGTCCAAGAAGGCTCTCTTAGAAGAAGCGGAAGAAAAAGTTACGGTAGTGAAAGGACAATATAATATGGGGCTTTTGACGGAAGAAGAAAGAAAAACTCGAGTAATTGAAATTTGGAATGATGTCAAAAATAAAATTACGGAAGAAGTTAGAAATTCTATTGATAAAGAAGGTCCGGTTTATGCTATGGTTTATTCCAAAGCGCGTGGTTCTGAATCAGTAGTAGTTCAAATGGCCGGAATGAAAGGGTTAATGGCTGGAGCAACTGGAGAAACCATTGAGTTGCCGATTAAACATTGTTACAAAGAAGGTTTGAATGTTTTGGAATATTTTATTTCTACTCATGGAGCCAGAAAGGGTATGGCGGATACGGCCTTGAGAACAGCGACAGCCGGATATCTAACCCGTAGATTAGTGGATGTAGCTCAGGATGTTATTGTAAAAGAAAATGATTGTAAGGATAAAGAAGGAACCTTCCTTTATCGAGAAGATTCTGACCGAATTGGACAAAGTTTCGCGGGACGAGTGACTGGAAGAGTAGTTTTGGATGAAGTGGTAGATCCTAAGTCCAAAAAAGTTATTATTAAGAAAAGCGAATTGGTTTCCAAAGAGCAAGGATTTGAAATAGAAAAAACCGGATTAGATAAAATTAAAATTCGTTCATTAGTAACCTGCAAAACTCCTCGAGGAGTCTGTCAAAAATGTTATGGAATGGATTTGGGACGCGGAGATGTGGTTCAAATAGGACAAGCCGTTGGTATTGTGGCGGCTCAAGCCATTGGAGAACCAGGGACTCAGCTAACTATGCGTACTTTCCATGTTGGAGGAGTAGCCGGTTCAGACATTACTCAAGGTCTACCTCGAGTAGAAGAAATTTTTGAATCGCGTCCGCCAAAAGGAGAATCGATTATTTCCGAAACAGATGGAAAAGTGGTGGCGATTGAAAAAGGGGATAAAGTTTCTTTGGTTAAAATTGAGAGCCAAGGAAAAAATAAGATTGTTCAGGAATATCAAATCCCAACTGGAGCTACTTTGAAAATTTCAGTAGGAGACTTAGTGGGTAAGGGTTCCAAAATTAATGAAGGAAATATTGATCTCAAAAAATTGCACAAGACCATGGGCATGGAAGAAGTCCATCGTTATATTGTCAAAGAAATTCAGGAAATTTATGCTACTCAAGGAGAAGGAATTAATGACAAACATATTGAAGTTATCGTGCGACAAATGTTTAATCGAATTCTCATTTCAGAGTCTAATGATTCCAATTTCTTAGTAGGTGATATAATAGAAAAAGATGAATTTAGAGAAGCCAACGAGGATGTAAAAACTAAAAATGGCACCATAGCTGAAGGTGATAGAATGCTTCTGGGAATTACCAAAGTAGCCCTTTCTACGGAAAGTTTCTTATCAGCCGCTTCTTTTCAGGAAACTGCTCGAGTTTTGATTAACGCAGCAGTTCAAGGTAAAGAAGATAAATTGCGAGGCTTGAAGGAAAATGTAATTTTTGGAAAATTAATTCCAGCTGGAACAGGGTATATGGAAAAAAAATAAAGAATGATTTCGATAAAAAACGCTCCGATGAAAATTGGGGCGTTTTTTGATTTTGTGGTATAATATCCAAGTAGATTATTATTTTAATTTAATTATAAATCTATAGAACAAAAACCAACACAAAATAAAAAGGGGATAGGATGTTGCAAAATTTTTCTAATAATAATTTTTGTTATGGTACTGCTGGTGGGTGGTATTATTTTTTATTTAACGGCTGGAATGCGCCAATCAGACGAGAAAGTTTTGAAAACCTATCAACCTTCTTCCGAAATAATCGAAATAGTCGAAAAAAATGCTTTGACGGACAAAGGAAAGGCGATACTTTACAGGTCGGAACCAGAATTGGTTGATGGAGAAACATTCAGGAAATATTGTTTCGCTAATGGAGTGGAGGCGCTGGCCTGTAATGCTCCCAAGCCAGGCGGAGGGCCTTTTGGGGGACGAAAGGTTTTTCTTCTGAAAATAGACGATTAAAGTGTCCTCCTTTGTTAAGACAGTAAAAGAGGTTGCATTTGTTAGATTTTTTAAAAATTACTTTGTTAAATATATTTGCTCCGGGGTTTTGTA
>PFCG01000007.1 GCA_002773095.1 Candidatus Moranbacteria bacterium CG10_big_fil_rev_8_21_14_0_10_35_21 | reverse complement strand
GTTGTCCATATTGTTTTGAAATTAGTTTTTGGGCAATCAAAGACAAGGTGAATTGCGAAGCAAGAGAGAGTGCCCTGGGGCAAAAATACGCTCAACATTTCGTCCGCCCGCTGGCGGACGAAAGAAAAAAGATTGGTTCTGAAAACTTCGTTTTCTCTGTGTTTTCGCACAGAAACTTCCGCATTGCCGACCGCACTTTGATTTTGGATTTCAAAAATGCCTTCAAAATAGCGGAAAAATACCATGCCGACCCCGCAAATGCGGGGGAGGATTCTATTGATTTCACAAAAAGTGAAAATTGGCGGTGTTTTTTTGAATCCTTTTTTTATTTGGTTTTTAGCAATTTGTTGCTATAATTAAAGCAAATAAATGGATCAACAGCAAAAAGAAAAACTAATAAAAATACACGTAGAAATAGTGATTGCTCGATGGATATGGATATTTATCGGTTCTTTTCGTGGTGAGATAATGAAATGGCTAAAAACCAGAGCTGCCTCCCCAATATCTTCTGTAGCAGAGATCGGTGGTTTTTCAGTAATGCTTTATTTGGGTATTTTTCAAATACTTTTTAATATTGGTCTTACAATATATCTAAAGTTTTTTAAAAAGAAAATAACTGATCGAGGAATTAAAATTTTAAATTTTATTCAGGTTTATGTTGACTTAGTGGCTTTTACCGGATTTTTTTACTACGGAGGAGGCATGGAAGGCCCAGGAGAAAATATGCTTTTCATTCCATTAATAATTTCTCTAGTCCTTTATAGTCAGCTAGGGATATCCCTTGTAGCTATTTCCGGAATCGCAATATACTCTTTAGTGGTTTTAGGGGAATATTATAATATTATTCCTAAAGAGCATGCCTATACGATAACTGGATCCCATCTCTCGGAAAATTTATTTATTGTTTTATATAGAATTACTTCCTTTGCGATGAGTTATATTGGAGCAGCTATTTTTGGTTCCTTGGCTTCCAAAACCATCAAAATAAGTGAAAAAGAAGTGCTTTTTGAAAAAGATAAAACTACTTCCATGATCAGTAATTTAGTTGATGGGGTCATAATGATTTCTGGCGATAATATTATTAGTTCAATTAATAATCGAGCCAAAGAATATTTAAGCATTAGTGATGATGTTGAAGGAAAAAATATCAAGACTGATTTTGAAAAATTTCCCACTAATTTGCAAAAAGTATTTCGTATGCCTTCTAATCGAGAACGAAAGGATTTAGTAGTGGAAAAACCCAATAAACTTGTTTTAGAACTTTCAACTATCCCAGTTTATAATATGCAGAATAAGGTTTTTGGCTCGATGAAAATTATTCACGATATCACTCGTGAAAAAGAAGTGGATCGATTAAAAACAGAATTTATTTCAGTCGCTTCCCATCAATTACGTACACCATTGTCAGCTATAAAGTGGACTCTACAGATGCTTATTGAAGGTGACATGGGAACGCTAAATGAGGAGCAAAAGAAGTTTCTTTCTAAAGGTTATGATAGCAATGAGCAAATGATTAGATTGGTGAATGATTTATTGAATGTTTCTCGCATCGAAGAGGGACGTTTCCTATTTAAACTAGAAAAAGTCAATCTCCAAACGGTGATTGAAAAAATAATTAGAAGCGAGGCGATTTTAATTGAGCAAGCTAAAGAAAAAGGAGTGGAATTTAAATATGCACCACCTGAGCAGGCAGTGCCTTCATCTAGTATTGATGCAGAAAAACTTCAAATTGCTATTACTAATCTTTTGGAAAATGCGATAAATTATACCCAAAAGGGTTATGTTAAGATATCGCTTTGGTATGATGATAAAGAAAGACAAAATGTTATCAGCGTTGAAGATACTGGAGTGGGTGTTCCGGAAAAAGAAAAAGATCGCCTTTTCGCAAAATTCTTTAGGGCGACCAATGTGAGAAAAATGCAGACCGATGGGAATGGACTCGGACTTTTTATTATTAAAAATATTGCCGAAAAACATGGTGGAAAAGTTTGGCTTGAATCGGAAGAAGGAAAGGGAACCACTTTTTATCTGGCTATACCAGCAGATGAAAGACCGTTTGCTCTTATTCCATCTGAAGAAAAAATGGAAAGTTTTATAGAAGGAATGTAATAATTTAAGCGATGGAGGAAGTATTATTTTTTTCCTCTTTTTCTTTTTCTATATAAGGATGACTAATATTATAGGAAATTCCTAAATAAGCCATAAAATAACCAAATAAAGCTGAAATGTAAGAAAGATTAAGCAAAAAAAGATCTTTAGCCACCAAAAAAGCTGTGCTAATTGCTAAGAGAATCGAAGCTATGGCTAAAAAAATGGAACGATAGCGAGAGTAAGCTGGTCGTATTAACAAGCTACCAATTAAAAAAAACAAAGTACTTATAATTCCCACTAGGGCGCTAGCTATAAAACTAATTATTTTTATAGGAGGATACAGGTCCCAGATTATCCATCCTCTATAAACCGACAGAGAATTATGGGAATAAAATATATTCAAAATTGCCAAACAAGTTCCAATTATAAAAAAAATCCAAAAAGATAATTTGGATAATTTTGGAAATTTCATAGCTACTGGTATTTGGATAAAAAAAGCTAAGCCCAAAAAAAGAAAAAAAATAGCAACATTAAAACTTAGGGCAATTATTTCTAAATTAAATTGAGAGATGAGTGCGGAAAAAACTATAATGACAAAAAAGACTGTAAAGGAATAAAAAAACTTAGATAGATAGCCATGTAATCTATTTTGCTTTACCACAAAGGATCGGTCTAAATGCTTTCCACAAAGAAAACACCAAAAGCCATTCAGAGCAAAAACGGCAATGTTTAAAAGAGGCATAGAGTAATATTTAGTTGATGTTATTATACCATATCTTTGCTTCTATATATATTGCCTAATAAATATTTCGGATTTGACAAAAAAGCTAGGGCAGGGTATGCTGGGAGAGTATAAAAAAGCCCAAAAGGCTTTTTAAAAAAACCAAAATTCAATGAATAACAATATAATTAATTTTTTTCGGGAGGCCAAGGCAGAATTAAAAAAAGTCAATTGGCCAACCAAAAATCAGACCATCAACTATACTCTAATCGTTATTGGAATTAGTTTGGCGGTGGCGATTTTTTTAGGAGGACTAGATTATTTTTTTGGTTATCTTTTAAAAACATTTATTATTAATTAAAAAAAATGGCAAAGCAAACCCAGCATCATGGGAGGGCCTGGTATGTTATTCATACTTATTCAGGTTATGAAGATAATGTGGCCCATAATCTAAAACAAAGAATTGAATCTATGGATATGCAGGATTTGATTTTTGATGTAATGGTTCCAGTAGAAAAAAAGATTAAAATTAAGGCTGGAAAGAGAACCGTGGTTGAAGAAAGAATATATCCCGGATATGTTTTAGTAGAAATGGTTGTGACTGATGCTTCTTGGTATGTGGTTAGAAATACGCCTAACGTTACTGGTTTTATTGGATTAGGCACAACTCCGACTCCAGTTGATCCAGCCGAGATAGAGATGTTGAAAAAACGCATGGGGGTAGCTGAGCCTAAATACAAAATTGATGTTAAGGTAGGGGATGCGGTAAAAATTAATGACGGTCCCTTTAAAGAATTTGATGGGAAAGTGGATGAAGTGGATGAAGGTAAGGGGAAGGTTAAAGTGTTGGTTTCTATTTTTGGTAGAGAAACACCAGTAGAACTCGATTTCCTACAAATTAAGAAAATATAGAAAATTTGAATGGCTCCCCGCACTAAATTCCGAAACCAACTTAATTTATTAGTTGATTTGCTTCTCGGAATCGCCTGCGGCTAGACTGAAAATAATTAAAAAACTTAATAGCGAATTAGTGCGGGATGCTCATGTTTTTAGCTACTCGCCCTACTCGTAGAAAAACATGGCAAAGAAAATTAAAATAGTTATTAAATTACAAATCCCAGCTGGAAAAGCTAATCCGGCCCCGCCAATTGGACCGGCTTTGGGTCAGCATGGCTTAAATATTCAGGAATTTTGTACTAAATTTAACGAAGCGACTAAAGATAAGATGGGAGATATCATCCCAGCAGAAATAACGGTATATGAAGATCGATCTTTTAATTTTATTTTAAAAACCCCTCCCGCTTCTGATTTATTAAGAAAAGCGGCTAAGATAGAAAAGGGTTCTGGCAATCCCTTGAAGGAAAAGGTGGGAAAAATAACCAAAGCTCAGTTGGAAGAAATTGCCAAAAAGAAAATGGAAGATCTGAATGCCAATGATGTTGAAGGAGCAATGAAAATTGTGGCCGGAACAGCTCGATCAATGGGAATAAGAATAGAATAAGAATTTTAATAAATTAATTTGTGGGAGTCCCGAGCACTCGGGATGTTAATACCACGAAAATATTATGAAAAGAGGAAAAAAATATCGAAAAGCTGGAGAAAAAATAGATAAAAATAAAGTCTATTCTTTAGAAGAAGCCATAAAATTAATTCAGGAAAACAAAATAGCTAAATTTGATGAATCGATAGAGGTTCACATTAAAACTAATATTGATATCAAAAAAACTGACCAACAAGTTAGGGGCACAGCGGTTTTTCCCTTTGGAACTGGAAAAACAAAAAAAATAGCAGTTATTACTTCCACTAAAGCATCTGAGGCCAAAGAAGCTGGAGCAGATATTATCGGAGGAGAAGAATTGATAGCTAAAATCAGTAAAAAAATTGAATTTGATGTTTTAGTAGCTACTCCGGAAATGATGCCAAAATTGGCCAAAGTGGCTAAAATTCTAGGGCCCAAGGGGCTGATGCCTAATCCAAAAACCGAAACTCTTACACAAAAAATAAAGGAAACGGTGGCCGCTCTAAGAAAAGGTAGGTCTGCTTTCAAGAATGATGATTCGGGGAATGTTCATCAGGTAGTAGGAAAAATTTCATTTCCAGCGGAGAATTTAGCAGAAAATATTAAAAGTTTTGTAAATAATGTTGAAAAGGCTAAGGCTGGTTCTTTTAAAGGAAAATTGATTTCCGGAATAACCGTTTGCTCTACTATGGGACCTGGAATCAAAATTAGTCTATAAAAATAATTCAAATTGATTTTCAATAAAACTGCTGGTATAATTCATATATCAGCAGTTTTTGATTTTAAAAAATATCGTTGGCTTTAGGAGGGCCTATTTTTGTTGAAAAAAGTAAATTTAATTCCTAATTCAATAATATGAAGAAGAAAAAAAGGATAACAAAAAAAGAAGAAAGATATCAACGACCTTCTTGGGATGAATATTTTATAAATTTAGTAGCTATGGTCGGGTCGCGAGGGACTTGTGATCGAGGGCGAGCTGGATGCGTGATTGTGAAGGAAAAAAGAATTTTGGCTACTGGATATGTGGGTGCGCCAGTAGGTGCAAAGCATTGTGATGAATCAGGGCATGAGATGCACACAGTCAAACACGAAAGTGGTGATGAAACACGCCATTGCATTCGTACTAGTCATGCTGAAGTGAATGCGATTGCCAATGCCGCTCGCTTTGGAATCTCATTGGAAGGAGCAACCCTTTATTGCCACATGGCTCCTTGTTATGTTTGTGCTAAAATGATTATTAATGCTGGAATAAAAAGAGTGGTTTCGGAGATGGATTATCATGGATCAACAAGAGGCAAGGAGATTTTTAAAGAATGTAAAATTAAATTCGAACAAGTCAAAAATGAAATGCAGGTCTATAAAGATATGTAATTTTATATATTATGAAAAAACTAATCATTGGTTTTGCCGGAGAAATTTCCAGCGGGAAGGGTACGGCTACAAAATATGTTTTGGAAAAGCATGGGGGAAATTCCTCCCGTTTTTCTACTATGTTACGGGATGTCCTAAAAAGAGTATATATTGAAGAAACTAGGGAAAATATGCAAAAACTCTCTACTTTCTTGCGCCAGACTTTTGGAGAAGATCTTTTAGCTAAGGTGATGTCGGAAGATGTTAAAAATAACCAAAACGAAATTGTTGTTATTGATGGAATCAGAAGATTAGCAGACATAGAATATTTGAAAAAAAATCCAGAATTTAAATTGATTTATATTGATGCAGAGCCAGCTATAAGATTTGAAAGGCTAAAAATTCGCAAGGAAAATCCAGATGATGCCCAAAAAACTTTTGAGCAATTTCAAAAAGACCACGAGCAAGAAGCCGAGTTGCAGATTAAAGATTTGAAACAGCAGGCTGATTACGTGATTGATAATAATGAATCTCTGGATAATCTTAATGCTCAAATAGAAAAAATAATTAGTGAAAATCAATAAACTTATGACCAAAATTTTTGTTTATGATGAATTTAATCCAGAAGATTCAGCTATGATGCAGGCACTATATTCGCGCAGCCCTGAGTCGGTGGAAGTCCATGCGAAAAAAGTGAAAGCCTCAGGCTCCGGAAAGTTTATGGCTAAATTTTATGTTGGCTATGGACATATGAGTATTGCGGACTGCGGGAGTACGACACTTTTTATTGAAGGCTTGAGTATGTTGGCAGACAAAGCTATTCAGGATTGGCCTTTGTATTCAGGACAAGAAACTAGTACGCGTTACATTAATATGTCTAAGCAAAAGATTATTGACCCGATTGGAACTAAGAATTCCAAAAAAATTCTAGATAACTGGATGAAATTCTATATCGGAAGCCAAGAAGAATTAAAAAAACATTTAAGGAAAAAATATCCACGAAAAGAAAATGAAGATGAGAAAATGTATGAAAAAGCCATTGATGCACGTGCTTTTGATAGTTTGCGAGGATTTCTACCCGCTGGGATTACGACACAGCTTTCTTGGCACACTAACCTGCGTCAAGCGTGGGACAAACTGGCTTTAATGCATCATCATCCTGTTCCGGAAATTCGTGAAATTGCCGATGATATACTTGGAAAGCTTAAAAGAAAGTATGCTAGCAGTTTTAGCCATCCAAGAATTAATGAACAAGAAAAATATTGGGAATTTTTAGGCAAAAAATATAATTATTTTGACCCGGAAAAAGTTTCTAAATTTTCTTTTGAAACTAGTATTAAAAAATCTGAACTGGAAAAATATCAGGATATCATCAATAAGCGCTCTGCTAAAACGGGACTACCTCATTTTATGTCCGAATTGGGACGCACCACTTTTAATTTTCTTTTAGATTTTGGATCTTTCCGCGATATTCAAAGACATAGAAATGGAGTTTGTCGAATGCCACTTCTCACCACTAAGCATGGATTTCATCAGTGGTATTTGGATCAGTTGCCGATTAATTTAAGAAAGCAAGCGGAAAAATTAATTATCGAACAGAAAAAAGCGATTAAGAAATTGAAAGCCAAACTGGAAATTATTCAATATTATGTCGCGATGGGATTTAATGTGCCTTGTCGAGTCTCCTATGCCTTGCCAGCCGCTCTTTATGTCACCGAATTGCGCTCCAATCGAACAGTCCATCCAACCCTTCGAAAAATTGCTCATCAGATGCATAGTGCCTTCAAGAAAAAATTTCCGAAATTGAAAATGCAATGCGATTTGAGTATGGATGATTGGGATGCAAGAAGGGGACTTCAAGATATTACGATGAAAAAATAATTTATGAAACGTGGAAAAATGATCGCCATTTATGGAACCAATGGAATAGGCAAAACTACTCAAGTAGAACTTTTAGTGGAACATTTGAAATCACTCGGGAAAAAAGCCAGTCGTTTGAAATATCCCATTTATGATTTGGAACCAGAGGGGCCGTTCATTAATCAATATCTGCGCAATCCTGAATTTCGCAAAAAAAATGAATTGTCTACTCATGAACTACAAAAAAAATACGCGGATAATCGGGATCGTTATGAAAAAGAATTGGATAAAAGATTAGGAAATGGTGAATGGATTGTGGCGGAAGATTATATTGGGACTGGGATTGCTTGGGGACTCACCTGGGGCGGGGATTTGGAGTATCTGGAAAAAATAAACGAGAATTTATTGAAAGCTGATCTGGAAATTTTGATGCACGGTGATCGATTTAGCACAGCTATTGAAAAAGATCATCGCAATGAAATGGAAGGCGAGCGGATAAAAATTTGCAAAAATTTTCATATGCTTCTAGCTGAAAAATACGGCTGGAAAATTGTGAATGCCAATAGAAATATCGATGAAGTAAAAAATGATATCAAAAAAACAAATGAAGAAGTATTAAAATAATTTTTTATTGTATAAGTGTTAGTTGCCCCAGCTATTTAACAATCTAAAATTTCAAGGAGGGCAGGCATGGCTGATGAAAAGTTAGATATAAAGGAAGAAGAAATTTCAGAAGAAGAGTTGCCATTTTATTTAGAAGAAGATTGGGTGACAGCCAGAGGAATTTGTTTCGATTGTGGTGGTTTATTAACAAAAGAAGTGAATATTACTGCTGAAGAAGACGATAGTATTTCTTTTAATGATCCTTTTTGTATGATGTGTGATACTTGGATTGAGTCCAAGCTAAGTAGATATAATAATTGATTGTGATTATTTGTATTTTAAACCCCGAAGCCATTATGTCTCGGGGTTTTTTAAATCTTCGATATTTGTGCTAAAATTAGGAATATGGAGTTTAAAGAATATCAAGAAAAATCAAGAAAAACGGCAGTCTACCCAAATATTGGGGATAATTTTGTTTATCCAACTTTGGGGCTTTCTGGGGAAGCTGGGGAAGTGGCGGAAAAAATAAAGAAAGTTATCCGAGATAAAGGTGGAGTGGTTGACGACGAAACCCGCGAATTGATCAAAAAAGAGCTGGGTGATGTTTTGTGGTATGTGGCTCAAATTGCCTCGGAATTGAATTTATCGCTGGATGATGTCGCTGAGGGAAATATAAAAAAATTAGCCGATCGTTTAGAAAGAGGGAAACTGGGTGGTAGTGGAGATGAGCGATAATTTTAGGATAGCTACTTTTTTATTTCCTGTCTCGGCACGCTTTTGGACCCGGCGTGTCCAATGCTCTGAATTGTCCTCACTCTTTTTGCTAAAAGCAAAAAACCCTGCCCGTTCGAACAATTACGGCCGATACAAGAAATAAAAAAATAACTGGATTTTTATGAGTAAATATAAAGCGACAATCGGAATGGAGGTGCATGTTGAACTTAAAACTAAGTCCAAGATGTTTTGTGATTCCAAAAATGATTCAGAGTTAGCCAAAGAACCGAATGTGAATATTTGTCCGGTTTGCACTGGTCAACCTGGAATGTTGCCTGTTCCTAATCGCCAAGCCATTGAATTTGTGCAAATGGCAGGATTAGCCTTGAATTGCGAACTGAATTTGAATTCTAAATTTGATCGCAAAAATTATTTTTATCCCGACATTCCAAAGGGTTATCAAATTTCACAATATGATCAACCGTTGTGTGGAAAAGGATATCTCGACATATTCACAACTCACAACTCACAACTCATAACGAAAAAAATTGGGATTACAAGGATACATCTTGAAGAGGATACGGGGAAATTGGTCCACGTAGGCCCTTCGGCAAGCTCAGGGCAATCAGCTACGCTGATTGACTTTAATCGAGCAGGGGTGCCTTTGATGGAATTGGTGACAGAACCGGATATTGAATCGGGGGCTGAAGCGCGAATTTTTTGTCAAAAACTACAACAGATTTGTCGTTATTTAGGAATTTCTGACGCTGATATGGAAAAAGGGCAGATGCGGTGTGAAGTGAATATTTCGCTTTATAAAAAAGGAGAAGATAGATTGAGTGGCACAAAAGTGGAAGTGAAAAACATCAACTCCTTTAAGTTTGTAGAAAAAGCTATAGATTATGAAATTGAAAGACAAACCGAAGCTTTGGAAAAAAGAGAAAAAATTTCACAAGAAACGCGTGGTTTTGATAGTACTAAAAGTGTGACAGTTTCTCAAAGAAAAAAAGAATCTGCCCATGATTATCGTTATTTTCCAGAACCAGATATTCCGCCATTGAAATTTACGCAGGATTATATAGAGGATTTGAAAAGAAAATTGCCGGAACTGCCAGCTCAAAAAATCAGACGTTTCGAAGAAGAATATAAATTGCCATCTGCAGATGTGGAAGTTTTGGTTTTGGAAAAAGATTTAGCCGAATATTTTGAAGAAGTAGCTAGTGAAATAAAAGAAAAAATCCAAGCCAAGGAAATTTTGGCTGTGGAAGAAAAAGTTTTAAAATTAGCGGCCAATTATGTTATTTCGGAATTGCGAAAACATTTAATTGAAAAAAGAGAAGAAATTAAAAATATTAAAATTACTCCGGAAAATTATGCAGAATTAGTGGGGATTGTAGCCGATGGAAAAATAAATTCTAGTGCTGCCCAAACAATACTTAAGGAGATGTATCAAACTGGAGGTGATCCGTCTCAAATCATTGAAACCAAAGGTTTGGCGCAAATGAGTGACGAAGGAGAATTGGAAAAAGCGGTAGCAGAAGTGCTGGAAAAAAACGAAAAATCCGTGGCGGACTACAAAGCCGGAAAACAAAATGCCTTGCAATTTTTGATGGGGCAGGTGATGTCGGCTACGAAGGGCAAGGCTAATCCGCAAATTGTGATAAAATTATTAAAATCTAGACTTGACTAATTTATCCAGATGTGCTATTATCCTTAAATGTATGATATAGTGCATTATTTATAAAATCTTTATTGGGGGGGGGCAGGATGAAATACATAAAAGAAATAGCCAATTTGTATAAGGAGGAGATTGTTTCGGTAACTATTACGGTTGTTGTTTTTATAATATTAATAGTGTTATTTAGTGTATTTGGATAATTGATGAAGCAAGAGAGGAGTCATTAAATTTTAATGCCCTCTCTTTTTGTTTGATCCCGCACTAACTTTGCGCAAACGCGGAGCGCTCAATCGGCTTTGCCAGCACAAAGTTAGTGGGGGGGGGCGTTTTCTATCCAATAGCTTGGAAACACTTGATTAAAGAATTTGGGGTTTTGAATTGAATACCCATATGTAATCTTTTAGTATTGTAGTAGTTTAGATAAATAGGCAAGGTTCTATTAAACATTCTAACATTAGTCGGAAGAATGCGTAAGC
>PFCG01000025.1:459-11491 GCA_002773095.1 Candidatus Moranbacteria bacterium CG10_big_fil_rev_8_21_14_0_10_35_21 | reverse complement strand
GTTGTATACATAGTTGGAAACGTTAATTTTTAAGAGGTTATTATACCAGAAAACGTTTCCAAGCTATTGGGCTATTACGCTAGTATTGATTATTTCCAAAAAATATTATACAATCAATATTACTGTTTTTGAAGTATAAATTTTATTATGGCAGAGGAAACTATTGTTAGATTTAATGAAGTGTCTTTTGAACACCAATACAAAAAACCTATTTTGGATGAGGTTCATTTTGTGGTGCATCGTGGAGCCAAAATTACTTTGATGGGGCAGAACGGAGCAGGCAAAAGCACCCTTTTTTCCCTTATTCGTGGTGAAACCAAGCCCAAAGAAGGTAATATTTTCATCGCACTTGGATCGTCTATTGCTACAGCCATGCAAGTGATGGATCGAGCTGATTTGGAACTCACGGTGGAAGAATATTTTATTAAAGCCTTTCATGAAGCGCCGGGGGATTTGGGACGACAGATGAATCAAGCGCTAGAAGCGGTTAATTTGAAAGCTCCAATCGAAAAAAAGGTGGGAGAATTTTCTGGTGGTCAGCAAGCGCGCTTGCTCTTAGCGCATGCTCTTATTCAAAATCCTGATATTTTGCTTTTGGATGAGCCGACCAATAATTTGGATCAAGCGGGGATAGATCATCTTATTCAATTTTTAGTGATGTATCCAAAAACGGTGATTGTGATTTCGCATGATGCGGATTTTTTGAATTGCTTTACTGAAGGCGTTATCTATTTAGATGCGTTCACACATAAAATTGAAACCTATATCGGCGATTATTATTCGGTGGTGGAAGAAATTTCCAAACGAATTGAGCGGGAACAAATGAAAAATGCACAATTGGAAAAACAAATTGTTGATCGCAAAGAAAAGGTAAACTTTTTTGCCAACAAGGGAGGTAAGATGAGAAAGTTGGCGCAAAAATTGAAAGAAGAAGCGCGGGAAATGGAAGAAAACAAGGTGGATGTGAGACGGGAAGACAAAACCATTCGAAAGTTTACTATTTCTAATCAGGATATTTCAGGAGACATCGTAACGATTGAACAAGTGAAAATAATTCAGAATCACGAACCGGTTTTGAAAAAAGTAAATGTGATTTTGAGAAAGAGAATGCACCTTTTGGTTTCTGGCCCGAACGGAGCAGGAAAGAGCACCTTGCTTAGAACATTAGTTTCTCAGAAGCAGGATGGTGCCAAAATTTTGGACGATGTGAAAGTAGGATATTATAGTCAGGATTTTTCTAATTTAAATTTTGAGGAAACGGTTTTCAAGTCTTTGCAAGGTGCTTTAGATTCTGGATTAGGGGAACAAGAATTGCGGGCAGTCGCCTCAGGATTTTTGATCACAGCTGAATTAATGGATTATAAGATAGCTGATTTATCGGAAGGACAAAAAGGATTACTATCTTTTGCACGTTTGGTTTTGATGCAACCAGGACTGATGATTTTGGACGAACCGACCAATCATATTAATTTTCGTCATATTCCAGTGATTGCGGAAGCGGTTAATGCTTATGAAGGCACATTAATTATGGTGAGTCATATGGCAGATTTTGTAAATAAAGTTAAAATTGATGAAGAATTAAACCTGGGGAAATTATAGAAAAGTAGCCTTAAAATAGGGCTATTACGGAGCTATTGACAAAAAGTCAGCCGTATGCTATCATTGTTTAATACAGTGTAATGAACAAGTGGGTTAGTCGAGCTTTTCTTTTCATCGCAATGTAGGTATTTAATAAGAGTAAATAAACACATCACAATGGAACAAGGAAAAATTGCTCGATTGACTGATCGTGGATTCGGGTTTATCTCTCGCGAGGGAGAAACTAAGGATCTTTTCTTTCACTCGAAAGAACTTGTAGGCGTTGAATACAACGACCTAAAAGAAGGCGATACTGTTCAATTCGAAGTTAGCGAGAGCCCAAAAGGCCCTAACGCTACTCAAGTATCACGCGTAGCTTAAGCTATGTCTTGAAAAGAAAGGCCCACCGCTTTACGGCGGAGGGTCTTTTTTTGTTTTTAGAATTGTGTTAAAATATAATCAATATGGGACGAAAAAAGAAAAGAAAAAAGAACGGAGAAGATGAATCAGCGGATGATGATAGAAGATTTAAATTTGATATTGCTTCCGATGCCAAGAGAAGCGTGGCGGCGGTTTTTTTGTTTGCTTTGGCCTTAGTGGTTATTCTAGGATTTTTTAATAAAGCTGGAGTAGTAGGCATTAAGCTAGACAAAATTACTGGACTGGCCCTTGGTTGGGCTAAATTGGTCTTCCCAATTTTTTTGATTATTGCTGGAATAATATTGCTTTTCCGAAAAAAAACCTTTTTCTATGTTTCAAAAATGGTTGGGCTAGGTTTGATGTTGGCCAGTATTGCTGGAATTTTTCATTGGTTTTTTGAATCGGATAAAATGATTGAAATAGCTAAGGCTGGATCCGGTGGAGGATATGTGGGTTATGCTGTATCTTACTTTGCGGTCAAATATCTTGGTTCTGCCGGAAGCTTTGTAATTATTCTGGCTATTTTTATAGCCGGATTTATCGTGGCTTTTAATTTTTCCATCATTAATTTGTTTTATCGTCTCAAAGATTATTGGCAGAATTCTCCAGAAACAGATGAGGAGAAAAAAGAGGTCTCCGGTAAAAAAGGAGGAGACGAAAAAATTTTTGTGGGTGATAACGTCGAAGAGCTTAAACCAAAAAAAGAAAAAGTGGAAGAGGAAAAAAACAATATTAAAAGTATTGAGTTTGTGGAAGGTACCGATCAGAAAATTGATGGAAAATTGGAAACGGCAGCTGGATTAATGAAAAAAAATCAAAAATCTAATGAATTAGATGATAATTTAATTCTAGGAAAAAATGTTTCTCCAAATAATAAGTGGCAATTTCCACCGTTGAGTTTATTGGAAAAAGGAACGGATGTGGCCAAAGGTGGAGATGTAGAAAAGAATGCTGAAATGATCGAAAAGACATTACGTTATTTTGGTATTGAAGTGGAAAGAGGAGAAATTAAAATTGGTCCGGCAGTTACGCAGTACAGTTTTCGTCCAGCGGTGGGGATTAAAATTTCCAGAATTTTGGCCTTACAAAATGATTTGTCATTAGCCTTAGCTAAACATCCAATTAGAATTGAAGCTCCTATTCCCGGAAAATCTATGTTTGGTATTGAAGTGCCTAATCAACAATCGGCTATGGTGAGATTGAGAAATATTTTGGAAAATAGTGATTTTGCTGAAAGAGGATCAAACCTAACGATTGCTTTAGGGGAGGATGTGAGTGGTAATTATGTTTATGGTAATCTGGCTAAGATGCCTCATCTGATGATTGCTGGAGCAACTGGAACTGGAAAATCGGTCTGCATTAATTCTATTATTACTACCTTGCTTTATCAAAATTCTCCGGAAGATTTGAAATTAATTTTAGTGGATCCTAAAAGAGTAGAACTTTCTTTCTATAAAGGTATTCCTCATCTTCTGGGCGACGTAATTGTAGAAAATGGAAAAGTGATTAATGCGCTTAGATGGTCGGTGGGGGAAATGGAAAGGCGTTATCGTCTTTTGCAAGATGCCGGAGCTAAAGACATTCAGTCTTATAATGAAAAAATAAAAGAGGGAAAAAAGAAAAAATATACCAATCCGGAAACCGGGGAAATGGTGGAAGAAAATTTGGAAAAACTACCAATGATTGTTATTGTGATAGATGAATTAGCAGACCTGATTGGTAGTCATGGTAAAGAGGTGGAGGGAGCCATTGTGCGTTTATCTCAAATGGCTCGGGCTGTCGGAATACACTTAATTGTTTCAACTCAACGTCCTTCAGTAGAAGTTTTGACCGGACTAATTAAAGCCAATATTACTGCTCGAATTGCCTTTCAAGTGGCTACTCAAATTGATTCTCGTACAATTTTGGATATGGCTGGAGCGGAAAAACTTTTAGGGAATGGAGATATGCTATATCTTTCATCCAGTTCCCCTAAGCCAAAACGAGTACAAGGTGTTTTTATTAGCGAAGCAGAAGTGAGAAAGGTGGTTAAATTTATTAATGGACAAAAAACAGAAATAGTAGAAGAAATTGGAGAAGATATAACTGCTAATCCATCTTCGGGTGGATTTCAATTTTCATCTGGAGGAGGTAAGGATGAAGACGAATTATATGAAGCGGCTAAAGAAGAGGTTATTCGCTCTAAGAAAGCTTCCGCTACTTTACTGCAGAGGAGATTGAGAGTAGGCTATGCACGAGCAGCTAGATTGTTGGATATATTGGAAGATAATGGGGTTATTGGACCGTCTGAAGGCTCTAAGTCGCGAGAAGTTTATGAAACTCAAACTGGCCAAAGTCCTGCAGAAAAAATAGGCTATGAAACTCCAGAGGCCGATCAGAAAGAAAGAGACAAGTGGCAAATGTAAGCCCAAACCTAAAACCAAAACAAAAATAAAAAAAGATAAAGTAATTATTTAGTTTTGGTTTTTTTATGGCTAGAAATGGATTTACAAAAAAAATAGTGGGCACGCTGACTTTTGGAGAAAAGTTGGTTAAGCTAAGAAGTGAAAGACGCATTAGTTTGGCGGAGGTTTCACGAGTCACTCGTATTCAGATAAAATATCTGGAATATTTGGAAAGAGAAGAATTTGAAAAACTACCAGCGGATGTTTATGTGGTTGGTTTTTTAAGAAATTATGCTGATTTTATGGGAGTGGATGGAAAGGTTCTGACTAAACTGTATGAAAAAGAAAAAGAAATTAAAAAGAATGTTATAAAATCAAAAGGAAAGGGAAACGGGAAAAAAGAAAAAATTGGATTAGAATCGGTAGATGTTTCCTTGTTCATTTTTACTCCCAAAATAATTTCTATTGCGGTGGTGGTTTTATTAATTTTTGGTGGCTTTTTTTATCTTTATAGTGAACTGGGATCTTTTGCCAACGCTCCACGTTTAGTGATTATTAGTCCGGAAGAAAATTCCTTAGTGAAAGAAAATTCTGTTATTATTGAAGGGATAACCGATCGTGACGCCCGTCTTTTTGTTAATGAGCAACCAATTATTGTTAAGGATGACGGAAAATTTAGAGAAACTTTAACGGTTCAAAATGGAGGCAACACGGTAGTAATTAGGGCTGTTAATCGTTTTGATAAAGAAATGATCAAGACTATAGTTATTCAAGCGGAACTTCCAGAAGAAATGGCGGAAAAAGAAAAGGTATCAGAAGGAAATGGTGAAAAAAATTTAGATATAAAAAATATGGAATTGGAAGTGAGTGTTAGTCCTGGTCCGGTCTGGATTAGCGTGGAAGCAGATGATAGTTTGGTTTTTAGTGGGACTATGTTAGAGGGAGCGAGGCAGACTTTTTCGGCTCAAAAAAAGATAGTTATAAATTCCGGAAAAGCTAACGCTACTTTTGTGAAATTTAAAGGTAAGGACATAGGAACATTGGGTCAAGAGGCGGGTCCAATTAGGGGAGTTACCTTCACGCCAGAAACCCAATATTAGGTTGGTTTCAAGCCTGATTTTGTGGTAAAATTAATTAAGTATAAATATAGATAAAAATATGGATAAAAATGTGAAGGAAGAAAAAGCGACATCAGTAGCTAACGTAGTGGCCGAAATTAAAGAGAAATTTGGTGATGGGATGCTTATGAAGTTAGGGGATGTCAGAAAGGTGGATATAGAAGCTATTCCAACTGGATCGGTTTCTTTAGATATTGCCTTGGGTATTGGAGGAGTTCCGCGAGGGAGAGTGATAGAAGTTTATGGGCCAGAATCTTCGGGAAAAACAACATTAGCTTTGCACATCATTGCTAATTCTCAGGTTCAATCTGGGACGGCGGCTTTTGTGGACGCAGAACATGCTTTAGACCCGGAATATGCCAAAAAAATTGGAGTTAAAATAAATGATTTATTAATTTCTCAGCCGGATACCGGAGAGCAAGCGTTAGATATAGTGGAAACACTGGTGCGCTCAGGAGCAATTGATGTAATTGTAGTAGATTCAGTGGCAGCTCTGGTGCCTAAAGCGGAAATTGAAGGAGAAATGGGGGACACTCATATGGGAAGGCAAGCTCGCCTAATGTCCCAAGCTCTAAGAAAATTGACAGCGATTATCGCTAAATCAAAAACGTTAGTCATTTTTATTAATCAATTAAGAATGAAAATTGGGATTGTATTTGGTAATCCGGAAGTTACCACTGGAGGACAAGCTTTGAAATTTTATTCTTCTGTTCGGTTGGAAGTCAGGAGAGCAGCTCAAATTAAAAGGGGAGATGAAGTAGTTGGCAATAGAGTAAAAGTCAAGGTGGTTAAAAATAAAGTGGCTCCTCCTTTCAAAACTACCGAGTTTGACATTATGTATAATGAGGGTATTTCTTATTCCGGAGATATTTTGGATACTGGAGTAAAATATGATATTATTCAAAAGTCAGGAAATTCTTATTCTTTTGGAGGAGAAAAATTAGGAGTTGGGAGAGAGAATTCCAAAAAATTTCTCAAAGAAAGTCCAAAAATTATGAAAGACATTGCGCAAGCTATAGAACAAAAAGTTAAAGAGTAATTCAATGAAAAAAAGTATTTTAGTTTTTTTAGGAATATTATTACTGCTGGTTTCTTTTTCCTTTGCTTATGCTCCTGCGCAAGCTCAAGTGGTTTTGGAGGAGCCAGCTTGGCAAGGATTGGTTCCTTGCGGCCGAAACTCTGGAGTTAATGGAGAAACGGAACAATGCAATTTATGCCATTTAATTATTGGCATTAAAAGAATAGTTCAGTATGGTCTTTATTTAGTCACCACCATTGCTTTCATTGGAATTTTTATTGCTGGAGTGATGTACATTATTTCTTCCGGAGACGAAGCTATGATTACTCAGGCCAAAAGCTTTTTAAAAGCTAGTTTAATTGGCTTTACGGTGGTTATCTCTGCTTGGTTGATTATTAATGTTACTTTCTGGGTTATTGCTGCTAAGAATGATTTGGGAATACAAAAAAGCAGCTGGTATGAATTCAACTGCTCTGTCACTTCAAGTCAAGAATAATTATTTTAGTTTTTCAACAATAGCTTGGAAAACTTTTGGATTTTCTACAGCCAGTTGAGACAGAACTTTTCGGTCAATAGATATTTTTTGTTCAGCCAATTTTTTGATAAGTTGGCTGTATTTTATTCCCAATTCTCGAGAAGCGATATTTAGGCGAATTATCCAAAGACTTCTGGATAATCTTTTTTTCACTTTACGATCTCGGTAAGCGTATGATCCAGCTTTAATAACCGCTTGTTTAGCGGCTCGGTATAAAGATTTTCTTTTCCAGCGATATCCTTTGGCGTCTTTTAAAACATTTTTTCTTCTTTTTGAAGCGGCTACACCGCGTTTTACTCTGGTCATGATTTTTTTATTGATTAGTTATAGGGCAGAGCGTTTAAAACATTTTTTTCATCCGCCTTGAAAAGTCGGACGTCTCTTCTCTTGTTTCTTCCTTCTTGGCCAGTTTCTTTAGCGTTAAAATGATTTTGATTAGTCTTTCGGCGCATAACTTTGCGCGTTTTGGTTATTCTAACTTTTTTAGAAACCGCTTTATTGGTTTTCATCTTTGGCATATTTTTATTAAGGTTTTTAAGGGATTATGAATATATTGAATCCTCCCGGATATTTTTTAATTTCTTGTTCTATTTGATAAGGAATACTAATTGATTTTATGAAATCAGTCAAATTTTGCCAGGCTAAATCTCGATGGGCTTTTTCTCTTCCTTTAAGATTAATCTCAATTTTAACTTTCTGACCTTTCTTCAAAAACTTTTCTACCTGAGATTTTTTAAAAGCCAGATCGTGAATGTCGGTTCTTAAGCCAATACGAACTTCCTTAATTTCAACCTTTTTTTGTTTAGCTTTATTTAGACGATCCTGTTTTGATTGTTGATATTGGTATTTGCCAAAGTCCATAATTTTACAAACCGGAGGTTTGGCTAAAGGAGCCACTTCTACTAAATCTTGTTCGGATTGGCGGGCCAAAACAATAGCTTCGGCGGGAGTCATTAGCCCCATCTGATTTCCCTCGTCGTCAATAACTCTAACTTGAGGAACTCTGATTTCCTCATTCATTATAGTGCGAGGGGTCTTCCTTACGGAAGGTTTTTTGTAATATCCTCTTCTTATAACTTTGGCTTAATTATTAAAAACTTTGTGGAGTTGATGGGAATTGTCCCGCCTATGGCGGGATCCCTCCGCGGGGGGGACACCCAGCACCTTGTGGAGTTGGCGAGAATTGCACTCGCGTCCATAATTGTTTATTCAAAATAATCTACAAGCTTAGATAACTTAAGTTTGCTTTGCAGCCGGAATAAAAAAGTTAAAGCTATCAAAATCTTTTATATCCGTCCCGAATTTAGTTTCGCCTAAAAAATTTCGGGGAACTTTTTGGGCTATCCTAATATATGACACCAAGACTATTTATTAGAAATCAATAGATTGATGACTACCAGATCCGGTTAGGGATTAAGCGGTAGCGAACGCAAAATTAGAAGTAAAAGCTTGCGCCATTACTGATTTTGCTTTTGTTATGAAGTTTGCACTTATAACTTGATAATTTTTTTATGAGAGATTATCATCCTCAGCTTGCCTATTTTAAACGTACAACTTGTCGAAACTAAACAACCCCTATACCCGCTACGGCGGGAATTTCTAATTTCTAAACAAATCCCAATCTCCAAATTTTTAAACATTGGGTATCAATTAGTAATTTTTCAGCAATCTTTCTATTTTTCTTTTAGATTCTCTTTTGGCAATGTCCTCTCTCTTATCATATTCCTTTTTTCCTTTACCAATGCCAAATTCTAGCTTCAATAGTCGTTTTTTAGTATACACTCGAATGGGTACTAATGTCAAGCCTTCTACCCTTAGTTTTCCAGTTAAATGCTTGATTTCAGATTTTTTTAATAAAAGCTTACGGGGTCGGGTAGGATCGTAATCCTTCATCTTTCCGCCCAGATGATAGAAAGGGATATTGGCATTGGTCAGATATAATTCATTGCCTTTGATAGTGACAAAGCTCTCTTTGAGGCTGATATGGCCGGTTTTTATGGACTTTACTTCATTACCAGACAACACTAAACCAGCCTCATATTTTTGAGAAATTGAATAATCATAGTGGGCTCTTCTGTTAATAGCTAAGGTTGCCATAGGGTCATTTTAGCATAAAAACAAAACAGATAATAATTTATTTTTTCTAAATAAAAAATTGATAAAAACCTTTGGTTAAGATATAATATCAATATGAAAAATGTTTTGGAAAATATTTTAAAAGAAGCGTTGGTCTCGCTCGAGCAAAAAGGGGAGGAACTGCCTGAAATTAGGGTAGTTTATCCTCCAACGGAAGATATGGGAGATTATTCAACTAGTCTGGCTTTGGTTTTGGCTAAGAAAATTGGAGAAAATCCTATGGAGTTGGCTGATAAACTTAAATCAAAAATATTAATCCCGAGTACTTGGGACAAGTCTGATTATTTTGAAAAAATCGAAGTAGCGCCACCCGGACATCTTAACTTCTATTTAAAAAAATCTTTTTTGCAAAATAAAATAACAGAGATAAATAAAAAGAAAGAGAAATTTGGAGATTTAGAAAAGAAAAAAGAAAAAATAATGGTGGAGTATTCACAGCCAAACACGCATAAGGAATTTCACATTGGACACCTCAGAAATGTTTTTATTGGTTCGGCACTAGTAGAAGTGCTTCGCAAGGCGAAATATGATGTGGTGGCTGCTAATTATATCGGTGACACAGGATCACACATTGCTAAATGCTTATGGGGTATTCAAAAATTTCACGCGGGAGAAAATTTAGACGATGTGAAAAATAAGGCGGAATTTTTGGGGAAAACTTATTCTCAAGCTGTGCAAGCTATTAAAGAGAACCCTGACTTTGAAAAGGAATTTAAGGATTTGCAAAATAAATTTGATCAAAATGATGTGGAGCTCCAAGCGCTTTGGAAAAAAACAAAGCAATGGTCGCTAGATGAATTTCAATCAATCTATGAAATGCTTGGCACACATTTTGATGTTTATTTTTTTGAAAGCGAAGAGGAACTGGCTGGAAAAAAAATGTTACCTGAATTAGTAGAGAAAAAAATAGCGGAGGAAAGCCAAGGAGCGATTGTGGCCAACTTGGAAAAATATGGACTGGGCGTTTTAGTTTTGGTCCGAAAGGACGGAAGTGCACTTTATGGTTTAAAAGATATTCCTTTAGCGGTAAAAAAATTCAAAGACTTCGGCATAAATACCAGCATATATATTATTGATATCAGACAAAATCTTTGTTTTAATCAATTATTTAAAATCCTTAAGTTGTATGGTTTCCAAGAAAAGATGGTGCATATCGGATATGAAGTTGTCGCTCTAAAAGGTGGGGAGAGTATGTCTTCGAGAAAAGGCAATATAATTACTGCGAAAGATCTGATAACCGAAGTTAATCAAAAAGTTAAAGATAAGTTTCCTGATTCTTCTGATTCTCTAGACATTGCTTTGGGAGCTTTGAAATTTTCAATGTTGAAATATTCTGCTAGTCGTAAAATAGAGTTTGATATTGAAGAATCAATAACATTGGAAGGTGCGACCGGACCATATGTGCAATATGCCCATGCTAGAATTTGTAGTATTATCCGCAAAGCGGAAGAGACAATAACCAAGAAACAAGACACAAGGAACATTAATTTAGAATTATTAACGCAGGATAAGGAATTGAGTTTAATAAAAGAATTAAATAAATTTCCAGAACTGGTAGAAGAAATTTCCAAAAGCTATGAAGTGCATAAATTGCCGTATTTCGCCATCAAATTGGCCGATAAATTTCATTCATTCTATGCCGATTGCCGAGTGATTGACGAGGAAAATCCGGAATTGACTCAAGCTAGACTTTATTTGGTTAATGCTGTTAAGATAGTCTTAGCGGAAACTTTGCGACTAATTGGAGTGAATGCTCCCGAAAAAATGTAGATAAAAACCTTTATATAAGCTAAAAAGTGTCATTTGTATTTGACCCCGCATTAACTTTTGCTTAGAGACTTTC
>PFCG01000025.1:0-440 GCA_002773095.1 Candidatus Moranbacteria bacterium CG10_big_fil_rev_8_21_14_0_10_35_21 | reverse complement strand
AAACACTTGATTAAAGAATTTGGGGTTTTGAATTGAATACCCATATGTAATCTTTCAGTATTGTAGTAGTTTAGATAAATAGGCAAGGAATAGATTTATTGGGATATGTGACATTGCCTCATCATAGAATTTTACGGACAAAAACCAAAAAGAGAATGTTTAAGAAATTAAAACATAAACGCAAATTGTTAGGGAATGGTTTAATTTCCGAAGAGTCGTTTAATTAAGGACTTTAGTCGTATTTGGGAGTTTTGAAACATTGTTCGGGCTGGAAAATACGGCGAAAGCTGTTGGACAAAGGAAAGGAAATGCTGATAGAATAGTAGTATATGAAAGGTGCTCTATCCGCCAGCTGCCCGGATTCGCATTTGAAATAGAACACTAGTAAGATATAAAGGTAAGAATTTTTAAATTTGAAACAATGAAAAAAAAGAAAGAAG
>PFCG01000018.1 GCA_002773095.1 Candidatus Moranbacteria bacterium CG10_big_fil_rev_8_21_14_0_10_35_21 | reverse complement strand
ATTCAACACCGGAAAAACAAAAAAACAGCCCAGGAAGCTGTAAAAGTTAAAAAAAGTAAGTGTTCTATTTGACCCCTGCGGGCAGGTTTATACTCAAGTGGAAGAATATATCAACAACACCAAGATGGATTTTGACATCATCCTTCTGGACAGGGATTGCAAATCCTGCGGATCATTCCATGTTCGTTCTGGATTTTGAAAAATTTGGTGTAGATAAAATAATCTCTATTTCAGCCATTCCAGAATGAAACGAAGAAGCCAAAAAGAGGGGAGTCAAAAGAGTTATTCTTAAAGATCATGATAATATTGAAATTTTTGCAGATAAAGTAGCGGAAGAAATAAAAAGCATGATTTTAAACTAATTGATGACCGTCCTCGATTAGTTCTCCCAATATTTCCATCCAAAAACTGGCTATAAAACAGCTGGTTTTTTGTTTCCCAAATTTATGCTATAATATAAGCGTAAAACACATCAGCATTTTAGCATATAAACATGTTAGCATAACGACATATTAGCATGTCAGAATATTAACTTATTAGCATTTAATACATAACGAGTTTTACTATGTCAAAAATTACCAGCATCAAGGGGAGGGAAATTTTGGATTCTCGCGGGAATCCGACCGTGGAAGTTGAAGTGGAATTGGAATCAGGAATCAAAGCAACAGCGGCGGTGCCGAGTGGTGCTTCAATAGGAACTTATGAAGCGTTGGAATTGCGTGATGGGGAACCTAACCGTTATGGCGGTTTGGGTGTTTTGAATGCGGTGGAAAATGTTAATACTAAAATTACTGAAGCGATTGTGGGAATGGAAGTGGATGAGCAGGAAGAAATAGACAAAAAAATGATTGAGTTGGATGGCACGGAAAATAAATCTAATCTAGGCGCTAATGCCATTTTGGGCGTTTCTTTGGCGGTTTGTCGGGCAGCTGCGACCGAAAAAAATTTACCATTATATAAATATATAAAAGAAAAATTCGGAATTCGTAATTCTAAATTTAGCATTCCCATTCCCATGTTCAACGTCATTAATGGTGGACAACATAGTGATTCAGGACTTTCTATTCAAGAATATAAAATAATTCCTAATGGTATTAAAACTTTCAAGGAACAATTGCGAGCGGGCAGTGAAATTTTTCATACACTCAAAAAAATTCTGTCTTCGCTTGGACAAAGCACTTCAGTGGGAGACGAAGGTGGATTTGTGCCGAAATTGGAAAGTAATGCCAAAGCTTTAGAACTAATCAATGAGGCTATTGAAAAAGCGAGCTATAAAAAAGGCACCGAAGTGAATTTGGGCGTGGATGCGGCGGCTAATTCTTTTTTTGATGAAAAAGAAAATAAATATATTTTCAAACCGGAAAATGCTGCCATGGAACGCGAAACATTGATAAATATTTATAACGAATGGACGCAAAAATACAATGTCTTGAGCGTGGAAGATGGATTGAATGAAAATGATTGGGAGGGTTGGAGAATGATGAATGAAAAAATTGGAGAAAAAACCATTATTATCGGAGATGATTTGCTAGTGACTAATGTAAAGCGATTAGAAAAAGCCATTGCAGAAAAAGCTTGCAATGCAGTGTTGATTAAGGTGAATCAAATTGGAACGCTGTCCGAAACAATAAAATGTATAAAATTAGCCAAAAAGAATAAAATGAAGGTGGTGGTGTCTCACCGCAGTGGAGAAACAACTGATGATTTTATTTCTGATTTAGCGGTGGGAGCTGGAGCTGAGTATATGAAGTCTGGATCATTATCCCGTGGAGAAAGAATTTGTAAATATAATCGTTTGCTAAGAATTGAAGAAGAAATATAATTCTCTGCGAATTACGAATTGATACGAAAATACGAACAATAATTTTTTTAAAAAATAATCGCGGAAATAGAAACTAATGTCCAATAAAAAAAAACCGACAATATTGGTGATACTGGATGGTTGGGGAGTAGCTCCGCCTTCCAAAAGCAATGTTATTGATTTGGCAAAAAAACCCAATCTGGAAAAATTATATAAAATTTATCCTTCCACTGTTTTGGGAGCGACTGGCGAAGATGTGGGTTTGAAAAAAAATCGGATGAGTGGTTCGGAGGCTGGCCATATTAATATTGGGGCTGGCAGAATTGTTATGCAAGATTCATTGCATATAACTCAGATGATAGAGGATGGCAGTTTTTTTAAAAATCAAGTGCTTTTAGGAGCAGTGGAAAATACCAAAAAAAATTCTAGCCAGTTTCATCTTATGGGGTTAATGGGCAATATTGACAGTCCGCACAGTAATCCAGAACATTTTCGGGCGGTTTTGAGAATGGCCAAAGAAAAAGGAATCTCAGAAGTTTTTTGTCATCTTTTTACTGACGGTCGTGATTCTTATCCGCGCAGTGCGTTAGAACATCTCAAAAATTTTAGAAAAATAATTAGCGAAGAGGGAATTGGAAAGATTGCTACCATTGGAGGGAGATTCTATGGAATGGATCGCGCCAAAAATTGGTCGCGCCTTATAAAGGCCTATGAGGCTATGGCTTTTGGAAAAGGGGAAGAGGCCCAGTCGGTAGAAGAGGCCATTGAAAATGCTTATCAAAAAAATTTAAATGATGAATATATTCTTCCCACCGTCATAATGGAAAACGGCCAAGTTATTGCAAAAATAAGTAAAGGAGATTCCATAGTTTTTTTCAATTTAAGATCTGATCGGGCTCGTCAATTTACGAAATTGTTTGTTCTGACTAATCAAAAAAAAATTTTGGAAGACAAAATGCCTCAGATTAAAAAAATAGAAGATTTATATTTTGTAGCTATGACGGCTTTTGGACCAGACTTGGATGTTCATATAATTTTTTCAGAAGCTTCTTTGATAGATACTTTGCCTGTTGCGCTGAAGGATGTTAAACAATTATACATTGCGGAAATGGAAAAATTTGCGCATATTACCTATTTTATCAATGGAGGCTATGCTGATTCAGTGGATGGTGAAGATCGAATAATGATTGATTCTCCGATTACTGATTCATACGCTAAAATTCCAGAAATGGCAGCCGGAAAAATTACGGAAAAAATATTGGAGTTTTTAGAAAATAATAAGTATGATTTTATTGCGGTTAATTATGCTAATGCTGATATGGTCGGACACACAGGGGATTTTCAAGCCACAGTGAAAGCAGTGGAGTTTTTGGACAAACAGATAGGAATTTTGTCCGAAGCAATTTTAAAAATTGGAGGTAGGATGATTATTACGGCTGACCATGGCAATGCGGATGATATGGTGGATTTTGGAACTGATCAGCCCAATACTTTTCATACCAAAAATCCAGTACCATTTTTGGTGGTGGGAGAAGATTTAAAAGATAAAAAATTACGTGACGGAGGTGTGCTGGGCAATATTGTTCCAACTGTGTTGGATATTTTAGGAAAAAAACAGCCAAGCATTATGGACAAAAAATCACTTTTAGAATAAAAAATTAATTTAAAAATATGGTAAAAGTAATTTGTATTGGATCATCTTCTCAGGATATATTTTTTCCGACCAAAGAAGGAACCAAACTTGAAACGCCAGATGATTTGACTTCAAAAAAGAAATTGGCTTTTGAATTAGGATCTAAATATCATATTAATGATCGCTTCGAAACTTTGGGCGGAACAGCTGTTAATCAAGCGGCCGGACTAGCCAAATTAGGGGTGGCAGTAGCTTGCTATACGGTTTTGGGAAATGATATGACTGGACAATGGATAAGGGAGAGAATTGAAAAAACTGGGATAAATAGCAGTTTAATTACTTTTCGAGATTCGCTGAGTGGACTTTCGGCCATTATTGTGGATGAAGAATCTGGAGAAAGAATAATTTTTTCCAATCAAGAAGCTAATGAAAAAATGGAAATTCATCCAGAAAAATTTTCTGATGCAGAGTGGATATCCGTGAGTGATCCGAGTGGAAATTGGCAAGAGGTGATGGATCAAGTTTTGGAAATTGTTAAACAAAATAATTCTAAGCTAGCTTTTAATCCGCGAGGGAAAAATATTCAAGAAAATCCTCAAAAGGTTTTTGAATTAGCTGGAAAGTGTGAAATATTTTTTGTTAATAAAGATGAAGCTATTGAAATAATTTCAGCTTTAGATAAAAAAGAAAATTTAGATAGTGAAGAATATTTATTAAAAGAACTAAAAAATAGTGGAGCAAAAGTGGTGGTAATTACAGATGGAGAAAGAGGTGCCTGGGCTGACGATGGAAAAGGAGTGCAACATGTAGGCGCTATCAAAATAAAAGCAGTTGATTCAACTGGAGCAGGGGACGCCTTTGCCAGTGGGTTTCTGGCTGGCCACATCAAAGAAAAAAGTATCAAAGAATGTTTGATTAGTGGCGTGGTTAATGGTGGAAAAACAGCAGAGCATTATGGGGGACATGAAGGACTTTTGAGTGAAAGTGAAATGGAGGAACAAATAAAAAATAATTAATTTTTTTAATATGGCTGACTTAGAAAAAATATTTAATCCCGAATCAATTGCTATCGTGGGCGCTTCAGAAAGTCCCGGAAAAGTGGGCAACGTAATCGCTAAAAATATTCTAGAATTAGGCTATGCTGGGAAGGTTTTTTTAGTTAATCCTAACCACGAAAATATTTTAGGGCAGAAGGGTTATAAAAGTCTAAAAGACATTCAGGAAAAAGTTGATTTAGCGATAATGGCCATTCCATCAGATTTAGTGTTGGAAATTATTCGAGAAAATGCTGAAAAAATAAAAAACTATATTATAATTTCGGCCGGTTTTTCGGAAATCGGAAAGGCTGGAAAAAAGAAAGAAGAAGATCTTAAAAAACTAGCTGAAGAAAATGATTTGAATATCCTCGGTCCCAATTGTCTAGGGATAATTAATCCGGAAATTAAAATGAATGCTTCCTTTGCTGGAGGAATGCCAAAAGTCGGAGGTGTCTCCCTAATTTCTCAATCAGGAGCTTTGGCAGTGGCACTGATGGACGTGGCTCAAGAAGAGGGAATAAAATTTAGAAACGTTGTTTCGGTGGGCAACAAAATGCAAATTAGTGAAACCGAACTTTTGGAATTTTGTGAGAAGGATGAAAAAACCAAAGTAGTAGGAATGTATTTGGAGGGTATCAAAGAGGGTCGTAAATTTATTCAAGTGGCGGAGAAAATTTCTCGAAAAAAACCAGTTATAATTCTAAAATCAGGTAAAACAGAAAAATCTCAAAAAACTATTTCGTCGCATACTGGTGCTTTGGCTGGCAGTGATGAAATTATAGAAGCGGTTTTTTCCAAGACTGGAATTATTCGAGCGGAAAATATGGGAGAATTTTTAGTGCTTATAAAAATGGCTTCCGTTTGTCCGCCTCCTTCCAATGAAAAAGTGGTTATTCTAACCAACGCTGGTGGTTTAGGAGTTTTGGCTGCCGATTCATTTAAAAATAAACAAATTGAACTTTTGGAAATTAAAAAAGAAACCAGAGAAAAGCTCAGAGAATTTTTGTCGGAAGAATCTTCTTTGGAAAATCCCATTGATCTTTTGGGAGATGCACAAGAAGATCGCTATCAAAAAGCTTTAACTGTTTTTTCTGAAGAAGAAGCGGGCACTATTGTTTGTCTTTTGACTCCTCAGGATCAAACACCAGTAGATAAAATAGCGCAGGCAATAGTTGATTTTAAGAAAAATTCAACCAAAAATATTTTGGCAGTTTTTATGGGTGGAGAAAAAATTGCTTCAGGAAAAATGATTTTGGAAGAAGCTGGCGTGCCGGTATTCTTTTTAGTTGATCGCGCCGTAGAAGCTACTAACAAATATTCTCAGTGGAAAAAAGTAAAAGAAAAAAATCAAGAGGAAGAAACATTTAAGAATAATGAAGCAAGAAAAAATCAGGCGGAAGAATTAATTCAAAAAGCCAAGAAGGAAAATCAAAAATCCCTTAATTATGAAACTGCCAGTCAGATAGCAGGTTTATATGGAATTGAAGCGGCAGAATCCAAAACAATTTCTGCCACAGATAATGATTTTTCATTTTCTCAATTTCCGGTGGTGGCTAAAGTGGATAGTGATAAAGTTTTTCATAAAACCGATCAAGGTGGATTGGTGCTCAATATTCAAAACCAAAAAGAATTGGAAAAGGCTATTGAAGATTTGAGAAAAAAATTTCCAGAAGGAAATATTATTATCCAACCGATGTTAGCCAAAGGAACTGAGTTAATTTTAGGAATAAAAAATGATGAAATTTTTGGTCCTATTGTAGTTTATGGTTTGGGAGGAATTTATACCGAAGTTTTTAGGATGGTGGATTTATTGGTGCCCAACTTAAGTTTAGAAGAAATTTTGGAAAATATTAAAAAAAGCCGAATAAAATTTCTTTTTGAAAAAACTCGTGGTCAAAATCCTCATAATATAGAAGAAGTGGGGCTTATTCTAAAAGGACTTTTGGATTTTTCTCAGGAATGTCAGAATGTTAAGGAGGTGGATATTAATCCACTAATTATCTATAACAACGATCAAAAAGGAGTAGCCGTGGATATTAAAATAGTTATCTAAAATTTTTTAAAAACTGGAATTTTTCGGTCTTAAATTTTTATGCAAAAAACCTGGAGAGTTAGAGATAAAATTGAATTCAATAAAATTAATTTTAGCGGAAAATACAATCCGCTTGTTTTGCAATTACTTTTTAATCGTAGGATTAAAACAGAAAATCAAATAGAAGATTTTCTGGCTTTTGATTATGAAAAAAATGTAGGTGATCCATTTTTGTTTGCAGATATGGAAAAAGCAGTAAATAGAATTGTTTTGGCTAAAAAAAATAAAGAAAAAATAGCTATCTTTGGAGATTATGATGCTGATGGAGTGACTGCCACAGCTATCCTGACGGAGACTATGGCTGATTTAGGATTTGAAGACGTCATTATTTATATTCCAGACAGAAAATTAGAAGGCTATGGCTTGAATGAGGAGGCGCTTAAATATTTGGCTGAAAAAGAAATTAAATTGGTCATAACAGTAGATTGTGGAATGACTAGCATTGAAGAAATAGAAAAAGCTGGCAAAGATGGTATAGAGGTTATTATTACCGATCATCATTATGCGCCAAAAAATCTTCCAAAGGCGATTGCTCTGATTAACCCTCATGTGGAAAATTGCGGTTATAATTTTACTGATTTAGCGGGAGTGGGCGTGGCTTTTAAATTAGCTCAAGCACTTTATCAGAAAATAGCTCCAGAAAAAATTGATCAGCTGAAATGGCTTTTGGATTTAGTGGCTATCGGGACTATTGCTGATTGCGTTGATTTATTAGGGGAAAACAGAGTCTTGGTTAAATATGGACTAATTGTTCTCTCAAAAACTCGCAGAATGGGGTTGTCTGAAATGTATCAAGTGGGAAAAATTTCCATTGATGAAAATAATTTACCGGATGCTAGAAAAGTGGCTTTCCAAATTGCACCCAGAATTAATGCGGCCGGCCGAATGGATCATGCAAATTTTGCTTATGGTTTATTGACAGAGAAAGATAAATCCAAAGCTAGGTTAATGGCGCTTGAAATAGAAGAAAAAAACAAAGAAAGACAAAAAGTAACCAAAGAAGTGACGCGAGAAGTTTCCATTATTGCTGAAAATTCTTTCAAGGATAAAAAACTTATTTTTGCTTATAGCGAACATTGGTCAGTTGGAATTTTAGGTTTAGTCGCGGGAAAAATTTCCGATAGTTTTAATAAACCGACAGTGATTTTACAAAAACAAGAGGGAGAGTTTATTGGATCACTTAGAAGTCCAGAAAATGTTAATATTATTAAAGCCTTGGAAAAATGTTCAGAATTTATCATCCGGTTTGGCGGTCATGCTCAAGCAGCTGGAGTAAAAATAAAAGCGGATAAAATAGACGATTTTTATAAAAAACTAGCTCAAGTGATAGAAGAAGACTCAAAAGGGATAGAAATGGTGCCGACTGTTGAAATAGATGCGGAAATTTCCTTGAGTGAAATTGATTGGAATTTTGTGCAAGAATTGAAAAAAATGGAGCCCTTTGGAGAAGGAAATCCACAACCAGTTTTTTTGATTAAAAAAGCTTTTTTGGAAGAAGTTAAAATGGTTGGTAATGGAAGCAAGCATCTAAAAATGACAGTTAGAGAAGAAAACGGTAGTCCAAAAATGTTTGATGCCATTGCTTTCGGTTTTGGAGGAAAATTCTCCGAACTAAAAAAAGGAAATAAGGTTGAATTGGTTTTTAATCTGGAAGAGGATGAATGGAATGGAAATAAGAAAATACAGATGAAGGTTATCGACATGAAAATGTAGGGCTTTTCAAATAATTTTTGTATGCTAAAATAGATTTATGGCGGATAAAATTGTAATGTATACTGATGGGGGATCGAGAAACAATCCCGGACCGGCGGCTATTGGGGTTTTTATTGAAACCTTCCAAAAACA
The DNA here is from genome assembly GCA_002773095.1 of Candidatus Moranbacteria bacterium CG10_big_fil_rev_8_21_14_0_10_35_21. Lineage (GTDB taxonomy): Bacteria > Patescibacteriota > Minisyncoccia > Moranbacterales > UBA2206. The sequence continues at coordinate 107,086 of PFCG01000018.1, read as the reverse complement.
ATTCGGACATTTTATTGGAGAAAAAACCAATAATGAAGCTGAATATGAAGCAGTTATTTTCGGTTTGAAAAAGATAAAACAGCTGGTGGGGAAAGAAAAGGCTAAACTGGAAGAAGTAGAGATTTATTTAGACAGTGAGTTCGTCACTAAACAATTGAAACATGAATATAAGGTCAAGGAAACCCATATCCAAAAACTTTTTTTGGAAGTCTGGAATTTAATTTTAGACTTTAAATCAGTGGAATGCATTCATATTCCGAGAGAAAAAAATAAAATCGCAGATGCCATGGTTAACCAGGCGCTGGATGAAAAAGAAAATCAAAATACGCTGTTATAATTGCTAATGACGAATTACTAATCAAACCCCAATTTGTTAATGACCAAATTTAAGCATTGGAAATTGAGAAAGTTAGTCATTAATTAGAAATTAAAAATTGAAAATTAGAAATTTATTAAATTATGTCTAAACGAAAAAAGTATACAATTTGGGTAATCATCATCGCGGTCGTGATTGGTGGTGGTTATTTTTATAAAAAATCTCAAAAACCAAAAGTGGAATATACCACTGAGGTTGCTTCACGCGGAGGTTTAGCTCAGACTGTTTCGGTGACAGGAGAAGCTACTCAGGAAAATCAAATTAATTTGTCTTTGAAAAACACTGGAAGATTGCGAACCCTTAATGTGGATGTTGGAGACAAAGTGAAAAAAGGCGAACAGTTAGCGGTTATTGATGAAGGAACATTACTATCTAATTTGAGCACAGCCCGAGCAGAGGCTGATTATCAGAAAAAAACTTACTTTAATATAAAAGACAAAAGTGCTTATACAAAAAATCAAAAATTAGCTCAAAAATCCAAGGTTGCATCAGCGGAGGCATCGGTGGAAGCGGTGATTGACCAACTTCGAGAAACGACTTTGGAATCACCGATTGATGGGGTAGTTATTAAAAAGTTAGTTAATCAAGGGGAGATGGCAATAGCTAGCGCGACTATTTTGACGGTAGCTGAAGAAGGAGATTTGATTATTCAGTCTAATGTTCCTGAATCGGATATTGTGGAAATTAAAATCGGACAAAAAGCGGATGTAACTTTTGATGCCATTGGCTCCAAGGAAATATTCGAAGCCGAAGTTTATGAAATAGATCCAGCTTCTACAGTTATCCAAGATGTGGTTTATTATCGCATTAAGCTGAAATTAAGCACTCAAGACGAACGGTTGAAGCCGGGAATGAGTTGTGATTTGGATGTGAAAATTTCCGACCGAAGCGAGGCGTTGATGATACCACTGCGAGCTGTGAAAGATGGAAATGGAGAAAAATATGTGGAAGTTTTGAAAAATGAAAAAACTAGTGAAGTTGAAAAAGTAAAAGTAGAAACTGGGTTGGAAGGGGACGAAGGTATGGTGGAAATTCTTTCTGGACTTCAAGGTGGAGAAAAAGTAGTCACGCTGACTAAATAATTATATTAGAAGGATTTATGGTTTAAGAATAATGGTTTAAGATTTTTTCTTAAGTCCTAAATCAGTGTTCTTAAATCTTTTTATTTTTATGAGCGATTTAATTCAAGTCAAAAATTTGTGCAAAACCTATGGAGAAGGTGAGTCGGCTACCAAGGCTGTTTGTGGCGCTAATTTTTCGATTCAAAAAGGAGAATTCGTGGCTATTATGGGTCCTAGCGGATCAGGAAAATCAACCTTGATGCAAATGCTTGGATTTTTGGATCGTCCGAGTGAAGGGGAATATTTTTTTGAAGGTAAAGATATCCTCCATTTTTCTGATGATGAATTAGCCAAAATTCGCAATGAAAAAGTTGGTTTTATTTTTCAATCTTTCAACTTGCTTCCGCGGACAACTGTTTCTGAAAACGTGGAATTGCCGTTGCTTTATGATGAAAAAAGACTATCGCAAGAGGAAAATGAGAAAAAAGTTTTGGAAGCATTGAAATCTGTCAGCATGGAACACCGAGCAGAATATTCGCCCAATCAATTGTCGGGAGGAGAAAAGCAAAGAGTGTCCATTGCTCGGGCGCTCATTAATAATCCGGCTATAATTTTTGCTGATGAACCAACCGGAAATTTAGATTCTAAATCTGGAATCCAAGTGATGGAAATTTTGGATGATCTTAATGAAGAAGGTCATACTATTATTTTAGTTACTCACGAAACGCAAACTGCTCAATATGCCAAAAGAATTATTTCTATGAAAGATGGTCAGATTATTTCGGATGTGAATGTGGAAAATAGAATAAAATTGAAAGACGGAGACACCTTAAAATAATTTTCAATTAATTAATTTTCAAATTTTAAAATTGGATTTTAGTCATTGATTGTAAATTGTAAATTGATAATTATAAATTGAACGCTATGCGTTTTCTTAATCCAATAAAAATTTCCTACAAAAATCTGATGGCGGCGAGGTTCCGCTCTTTTTTGACAATTCTAGGTGTGATTATTGGTGTTGCTTCAGTGATTATTATTATGTCTATTGGACTTTCAGCGCAGGAACTGATTTTGGATCAAGTGAAAGGCATTGGTTCCAATTTGATTGGAGTTTTGCCGGGAGCTTCAGATGAAGATGGTCCGCCGGCCGCAGCTATGGGAATTGTGAATACTAGTTTTACTTATGATGATTTGTTGGCCTTGAAAAATTCTCGCAATGTTCCTGAAGTGGATGATGGAGCCGGATATGTTTTGGGAACGATTACTATCACTTGGAATGAAATTAGCAAAAATACTCATTTTACCGGCACTACGGCTAGTTATATGAATGTGGAAAATGCCGAAATGGCCGAAGGTCGGTTTTTTGATTCGGAAGAAGAAATGAATTTGTCGCGAGTAGCTGTTTTGGGGAACAAGTTGGTTAAGGATATTTTTGGTGAAGAAAACGCTATTGGACAAAGAGTTAAAATCAATGAAGATAATTTTACAGTTATTGGTATTTTCAAGGATAGAGGCTCAGCCGCCTTTGGCAGTTCCGGTCAGGACGATTCTGTTTTTATTCCTCTCAAAACCGCGCAAAAAATAATTCTCGGAATCAATCATCTGGGCTTTGCTCGGCTCAAGGTGAAAAGCCCTGATCTAATTGAATCAGCCATCGCTAACGCCAAGATTACACTTCGCCAACGCCATAATATTGATAATCCTGCCAATGATGATTTTTCTGTTCGGGATCAAGCGGCGGCCTTGGAAATGATTGGGCAAATTACTGACGTTCTTCGTTATTTTCTTTTGGCGGTCGGAACTATTTCATTGATTGTGGGAGGAGTGGGGATTATGAATATAATGCTCATCGCCGTTGGACAAAGAATTCGGGAAGTGGGACTTCGGAAATCTTTGGGAGCCAAAAATCGGGAAATTATGTCGCAGTTTTTGGCAGAATCGGTTTTCGTTTCTCTTTTGGGTGGAATTATCGGAATTATTTTGGGAATCTCAATTTCTTTTCTGGCTTCGGTCATCATTCAATATTTGGGATATAGTTGGAAATTTCTGATTTCTTTTCAATCAATTATAGTAGCGGTGTTGGTTTCTATTTTCATCGGAATAATTTTTGGTCTTTACCCTGCCCGCAAGGCTTCACGAGTAAGCCCGATGGAGGCTTTAAGATACGAGTAGCTTAATTATTTTTATAAGTACTAAAATTTACTAGCGATGCAGGCGGGCCTGCCCGCAAGGCTTCAAAAGTTTCGCCGATGGAAGCCTTGAGGTATGAATAGAAAAGTATTGCAATAATTTATTATAATGATATAGTATCACTATAATAAAATAATTTTAAATCTGTGGATAAAAATAAACAAATTGCTATCTTTGAAGGCAATAAAATTCGTCGAGTGTGGGACAAAAAAACCGAAGCTTGGTTTTTTAGCGTAGTTGATATTATTCAAGTTCTTACAGACAGTGCTAATTCCACGGATTATCTAAAAAAAATTAGAAAAAGAGATATTGAATTGGGAAAATACATAGGGACAAATTGTCCCCAGGTAGAAATGATTACTGGAACAGGAAAAAAAAGAAAAACTTTAGCAGGCAATCCTGAGCATCTCTTTAGAATAATTCAATCAATTCCTTCAAAAAAAGCCGAACCGATAAAACTTTGGTTAGCTAGAGTTGGTTATGAACGACTGGAAGAAATAAATGATCCGGAAAAATCAGTGAATCGGGCAAGAATAAATTGGCAAAAACACGGGCGGAGCAATGAATGGATTCAAAGAAGGATAATGGGGCAGGAAATCAGGAATAAACTGACGGATTATTGGAAAAATAATGAAGTTAAAAAACAAGATGAATATGCAATTTTGACTAATATTATTCATGAAGAGTGGACAGACTTGTCGGTCAAAGAGCATAAAAATTTAAAAGGATTGAAAACTCAAAATCTGCGGGATCATATGGGTGAAGCAGAATTAGTTTTTACGGCATTGGCGGAAATGTCCACTCGGCAAATTGCCGAAACAGTGAAGGCTAAAGGCTTGGAAGGAAATAAAATTCCAGCTAAAAAAGGTGGAAAAATTGCCAAAGATGCAAGAGTCGCGCTTGAACAAAAAACCGGTAAAAAAGTAGTGACAAGAAAAAATTATTTATTAAAAAAACGGGATCAAAAAATAATTGGATAATTCAATATAGTGGTTCGACCGTTACAAGGTAAAAATTGGGATCTAAGTTCATCCCAGTCAATTAATAATCGACGGGACAAGTATTTACGTTCATCGGAAAATAAAAAACCAGTATCTCTCGTGAGAAATACCGGTAGCAGAAGTTGTGTCTGATTTCAGAATGGATCTAATGTGGCCTCGGTTACTATTAATCGAAAGCAGGCTTGGATTAACAAAATAGCATCAAGCAGAAGGATACTAAGACCTAGGCCACTCGCTGTTGAGGATAACCAGGTAGGTTTTATTAGTAGCATGATGGTTAGATTGTTTGACAAATACCATATTGCAGACATAAACAACATGCATGTTACCCCAAAGAAGATACTATTTTCACCATAGGCAATACTAGTATTGTGAAAAAGTGATACTACAATTTATAGTCAATATTCCAACTTGGTTTCCATTTTTTGACCGAATTTCCCATAAAACATTTATGGAAATTTTGGAGTTAAATATGCTATAATTAAACCAATGTTCGGAGAAATTATTTTATCCATAAAACTAGCTTTTCGGAACTTGCGTTCCAATATCGGCAAGACGATCTTGTCGCTTTTGGGTATTGTCATTGGAGTAACTTCGGTAATTTTAGTTTTGTCTTTGGGAGCGGGAGTTAAAAGCTTCATTGTTTCTCAAGTGGAATCTTTCGGGGCGGATATTGTGCAAATTGAAGTGAAAGTTCCCAAGACTTCAAAAACCTCTTCGCAAAATGCTAGTGGACAGGTAGGGGGAACTCAAATTACTACACTGAAAATAAAAGACATGGAAAAGGTGGCTAAAATTTCCAATATCGGAGCTTGGTATGCGGCGGTTTTTAGTCAACAGATTGTCAGTTATCAGAAAAAAAACAAGCAAGTGATGTTGATGGGAATGACTTCCGGAGTGACTGAAGCCGACAAAAAAGGCGAAATTGAATCAGGAGAAATGTATTCCGATGAAGACGACAGAAGCTTGAAACAAGTAGTGGTATTGGGATATGAAGTTAAACAAACCTTTTTCGGCGACAATGATGCTATTAATAAAGAAGTGAAAATTAAAGGCCAAACCTATAAAGTGGTGGGTGTGTTGAAAAAAAGAGGCACCTCGGCCTTTTTCAATTTTGACAATACCCTATATATTCCGGTGCAAACTCTCCAGAAAAAAATCATGGGCATCGATCATATTCAGTTTGCGATATTTAATATGAAGGATAAAAATAAAATAGAACTCACGCTTCTAGAAATGACCGAAACCATGCGGGCGCAACATAAAATTACCGATCCAGATGATGATGATTTTGCGGTTAATTCCATTGCTGAAGTAAGAGATATTTTAGACACAGTTTTTTCAACCATTAATACTTTGCTTCTGGCTTTGATTTCAATTTCATTGATGGTGGGAGGAGTGGGAATTATGAATGTGATGTATGTGGCGGTGACGGAACGCACTTTTGAGATTGGTCTCAGAAAATCGGTAGGGGCCAAAAAAACGAATATTCTCAAACAATTTCTTTTTGAATCTATATTTCTGACTATTTTTGGAGGAGTGATCGGGGTTTTATTTGGATATCTTCTTTCTCATGTGGCCACTCTGGCATCAGGATATGCTGGTTATCCTATTGATTTTCAAGTAACCCCTAGCGCTATTCTCATTGGCTTTGGGTTTTCGGCTGGAGTGGGAATAATCTTTGGGTATTATCCTGCAGTAAAAGCCTCTGAACTTTCTCCAATGGAGGCATTGCGAAAGGAATGAAATAAGGACGCAAGAGCTCCCGCCTGCAACGCTATGTCCGCTCGCATCGCTACGCGAAGCGTTTCGGGCGAGCGCGTAGCATGGCGGGCAGGTCTCAAATGACTCCAATGGAGGCGCTGAGAAAAGAATAATTTATAAAGCAATAAAATTAGAAAGTCCGCAAGTTGATTGGTTATTTTGTTTGTGATAAAATTAATCGACGTATTAAACTATTCAAAAAAATGGAAAATGAAATAAAAGAAGCAGAAACTGTTCAACCAAAACTTTTGGAAATGGGTGAGGAAAATAATGATCCTATATTGAAAAAAAAGAAAGAACGTTATTTTGAAATAGGTCTTTATGTTGTTTTGGGAATTCTTTTAGGGATTGCTATAAAAACTGAAGCTAATAAACGTTTGACTATGGGATTTGATGATCACTTGGTTCGATCTGGACCAGGATCATATAATATTAATCAACTGCAAGTTGATTTAGCTGAAAAAAGAAGAGTTGAAGCTGAAAAAAATCCGGAGGTAGCTCCCGCTTCACTTCCTTCTACTGGAGGTTATTGTGGAAATTAAATATTAATAAGAAAAAAATGGAAGACAACAACGAAAAAAACGAAATTATTGAAACCAATTTTTTGGACGAAAAAGATTTTTCCCAAAAAGATGAAAGGAAAAAAATAAAAAGTCTGATTTCATTGGTCATTCTCCTGGGAGGACTTTTTGTGGGTAGTCTTTTTGTGGACATTGTTCAATTATTTCGAGGACAAGGATTTTCTCAAAAGGCAGTTAGTCAATCGGAAGTGATTGAAGCCCATGGAAAAACTTGGGTAGCTTATCAGGAACCTATGATTGAAGCGGAAATTATAACCGATGAAAAGTGTGTGGACTGTGATCCTTCTGAAGCGTTGGTTTGGTTAAGAAGAATGATTCCGACTATTTCTGCTAAAAACATTGATATAAGTTCAGAAGAAGGGAAAAAAATAAGCGAAGAATTTAAAGTAAAAACTTTGCCAGCTTTTGTCTTCCCGGCAGCGATAGAAGAAACTGAATTTTTTGCGCAAGCCCAAAGTATTTTTAACCAAAACGGAGAAAAATATTTATTGGACACTGTTCAGCTAGGTGTTCCGGCTGGAAAATATTTGTCTCTTCCCGATCCTTCATCTTCCAACGCCAAAGTCGGACCGGAAGATGCTAAAGTAAAAATAGTGGAATTTTCTGATTTTCAATGCCCTTACTGCAAAGCTTTTCATACCGGTTTGAAAAAAACGTTAGCTAAATACGAGGGAAAAATACAATATGTTTATAAACATTTTCCTCTGAGCTTTCATGCTCAGGCTGAAAACGCGGCTTTGGCTTCAGAATGTGCCACAGAACAAGGGAAATTTTTGGATTATGCCAATAAACTTTTTGACGCTCAAGATGAATGGGGCACTACTGAAGGAACGGGGAAATTTAAAACCTACGCTGCTCAGTTCGGACTTAATGCTAGCCAATTTAATCAATGCTTGGATAACAAAAAATATCAGGATCAAATTTCTCAAGATATGCAAGAAGGGCAAGAATTTGGAGTTTCTGGAACTCCAGCTACTTTTATTAACGGTCAATTTCGAAATGGTGTTTTTGGAGAAGACGAATTTAATAGTCTGATTGAAGCAGAGCTGAACAAATAATTTTTCAAGAATAGAAAGGCGGAATAGTAACCGCCTTTTTTCTTTTTTTGTGGTATAATGATAAAGATGAAATATCACAAAGAAGTAATGGAAATTATCTTCCATGCCCGCGGTGGGCAAGGAGCTAAAACTGCTTCCGAAATTATAGCGGAAACTGCAGTTGAGGAGGGAAAATTTGCCCAGGCTTTTCCCTATTTCGGTCCTGAAAGAAGTGGAGCACCAACCAAGACTTTTATCCGAATTTCCAATCAAGAAATCAGAACTCACGAAGCCATCGATGATCCGGATGCCGTGGTGGTTTTGGATGAAACTCTTTTGAGCGGAAAGTTGGATTTAGTCAGAAATTTAGATAAAAACGAATTTCTAATTATTAATACCAAAAAAAGCTCCGAAGAAATAAAAGCCAAGCTGGGGGGATTTCAAGGAAAAATTTATGCTATTGATGCTTCCGGAATTTCCCAAAAAATAATCGGACAACCTCGGCCTAACACGGCAATTCTAGGAAAATTAATTCAAGTAACAGAAGTTGTGAAATTAGCTAGCCTTTGCCAAAAATTTAGAGAAAAATTTGAACCTAAAATCGGCAAAGAATTTTCGGATAAAAATATTTTAGCTATTGAAAAGGCTTACGATTCAATATAAAAAAATGGAAAAAGGCGGAACTATAAAACATGATTTAAATCAAGCGCCTAAAACCGGCGATTGGCGTTATATGCGTCCGGTTGTTGATGAAAAAAAATGTACCGCTTGCGGAACATGTGTGAAATTTTGTCCTGAAGCGGTGATAAGTCTCGAAACCCGAAGCCCAAAACCCATAACTCAAAAAAAAGATAAAAAATATAGTTATGAGTTACGAGATATGAGATGCGCGAATATAGATTATGATTTTTGTAAGGGTTGTGGGGTGTGCGAGGTCGTTTGTTCGGTGAAGGCGATAATTATGAAAAAAGAATAAATGGATAAAAATAAATTAGCTTTGACAGGTGGAGCCGCTATGGCGGAAGCACTTCGGCAAATTAATCCGGATGTTTTTCCTGTTTATCCTATCACTCCTCAAACTCCGATTGTGGCTGCTTTTGCGCAACATCAAGCGGACGGAAAGGTAGATACGGAGATAATTACCGTTGAATCGGAACATAGCGCTATTAGTGCTTCAGTAGGCTCACAAGCGGCAGGAGCTAGAACAGTTTCAGCCACTAGCTCCCAAGGATTGGCGCTAATGAATGAAATTTTATATATCGCCAGTGGAATGAGATTGCCAATTATGATGTTGGTTTCGGCTCGAGCTTTGAGTGCTCCTTTGAATATTCACTGCGATCATAGCGACGTGATGGGTGCGCGGGATACGGGCTGGATTCAAATTTTTTCAGAAAATGTCCAAGAAGCTTACGATAATACTATAATCGGTATGAAATTAGCGGAAGAATCGCAACTTCCGGTAATGGTGATTATGGACGGCTTTATTACTTCTCATTCTGTAGAAAATGCTACGCTTCTTCCAGACGAAGTAGTTAAAAATTTTGTAGGGGAGTTTGTTCCTGATAGTTCTTTGTTAAATTCTAAAGATCCCAAAACTTTTGGAACTTTAGCTTTATCGGAAAATTATTTTAAATTTAAAATAGAACAAAATTCCGCTATTAATTTATCAGCTGAAAAGTATGCTAAATTAGCGGAAAATTTTTCCGAAATTTCCGGAAGAAAAAAAGGTTATTTTGAAGAATATGAATTAGCTAATGCTGAAAGTGCTATTGTGGTTTTGGGTTCAACAGCCGGAACTATAAAGGAAACGGTGGATAAGTTGCGCCATCAAGGGAAAAATGTGGGTCTTTTGAAAATTAATTTTTTTCGTCCCTTTCCTCATAAGGAAGTAGCTAAAGCTCTGGATGGTATTAAAAATATTGCGGTGTTTGATAGGGCAATGTCTTTTGGTACTTATCCGCCACTATACACAGAAATAATTAATTCCCTAAAAAGAGTTACGGGTTACGAGTTACGGGTTACGAGTTATGTTTATGGTCTAGGCGGAAAAAATATTTTTCAAAAAGATATTGAAAAAGTTTTTAATGATTTGGAAAAAGATTACATTTCTCAAGAAATAAAATATATCAATCATGAATAAAGAATTAACCAAAAAATTATCTTCCGGACACTCTACTTGCGCTGGTTGTGGAATTCCGGCTATTGTGCGGACGGTTTTGGATGAGATTAAAGATCCTGTGGTAGTGGCTAATGCTACCGGTTGTTTAGAAGTGACTTCCACTCTCTATCCTTATTCGGCTTGGAAGGTTCCTTATATTCATAATGCTTTTGAAAATGCGGCCGCCACTATTTCCGGAGTGGAAACGGCCTATAGGGTTTTGCGAAAGAAAGGAAAGATCCCAGGACAAGCCCGGGATGGTTCGACAAAGCGAACCAAATTTGTGGTTTTTGGCGGCGATGGGGGAACTTACGATATTGGATTGCAATCGTTGTCTGGAGCTTTGGAACGAGGGCATAATTTTTTGTATGTTTGTTATGATAATCAAGGGTATATGAATACCGGTGGACAAAGATCCAGTGCTTCACCTTATGGCGCCAACACGCAAACTACTCCTCCTTCAAAAATTGATATTGGCAATGAAATTTTTTGCAAAGATATTATGAAAATAGTTTCTGCTCATGGAATAAAGTATTTAGCTCAAGCTAATGTGGCCTATCTGGAAGATTTGCGAAGAAAAGTGAAAAAAGCTTTGGCAGTCAAAGGGCCATCCTTTCTTTTGGTTTTGCAACCCTGCACTAATGAATGGAAATTTCCTTCTTCCCAATATGTTTATTATGGAAAAATGGCGATGGAAACTAATTTTTGGCCTCTTTATGAAATTGAAGATGGAAAATATATTTTAAATAATGAAATAAAAGAGAGAAAACCAATTGAGGATTTTTTAAAAGGGCAGGGGAGATTCAAGCATCTTTTTGCTCCCAAAAACAAAAAAACAATCGAACGTATTCAAATGATGGTAGACAAAAAGTATGGAGAATTGAAGTGTTTGACCGGCAACAAAGGTTGCCAGTGTGATTTGGAAAAATGAGCCGATGGTTAGAATTGTCACCCTGCGGGTGATCAACCGTAGGGTGAAACTGACGCCTCTGCCTGGAGTTTATTCGCCTTTGGCGGAATACCATTGCCCCGCCTGCCTACGCCTGAGCCTACAATCGGACTTGAACCGATAACCTACGGTTTACGATACCGTTGCTCTACCAGTTGAGCTATGTAGGCTAAGGCGATGGCGGGCAGGTCTACCAACTGAGCCACGTGGGCGGAATTTGTATGTACATTGCTCGGACCCTGTCCGTCCACCACGGCGGACGGAAACTGCTTGCCCCGCGATCCCGAGCATTCGGGATTTTACGGGGAGCCACGTGGGCAATATGCAAATGTGCAGTATAATGAATATACAAGATAATTATAAATAATTCAATAATTATGAAAACATACATCTGCCAAATTTGCGGTGATGCCTATATCGGTGAAGGGAAACCTACTGAATGTCCGTTTTGTGGAGCGCGGGAAAATTTTATTAAAATCGGGAAAGAAGCTTTACCGATTTTGAATCAAGAAACACCTGCCCGCAATGCTACGCTCGCCCGAAACGCTTCGCATAACGATGCGAGCGGGCATAGCGTTGCAGGCGGGAAAATTAGCGAGACTGACAAAAAAAATCTTTTGGAAACTTTAGATTTGGAATTAAAAGCTAACTCCCTTTATTTGTGTATGGCCAGCAAAGCCAAATCATATGAAATCAAGGCTATGTATAAGCGCCTAGCTAAAGTGGAATTAGAGCATGCGATAATTGCTACTAAATTTCTTAAAATAGAAAGGCCAGGAATCGATGCGGAAAGCTGCAGCGAAGAAGAAATTGAAAACTTTAACAAAACGATTGAATTAGAAGATCATGCGACCAAACTTTATGCCGGATTTGCCAAAACCGCTGAGGATAGGAATATAAAAATATTATTCACAGCGTTGGCGCAGGTAGAAGAAGACCATATCAAACTTATTAAAAATTATTTATAGTTTTTAATGGAAATAAAATCAAAAATACCATTGGGCGATCCTAAAATCACCTTTGGCAAGGTAACGGAAAAGAAAGGAACATATCAATGGGGTAGTTTTTTTAAAGTTTTTTTTGAAGGTTGGCTCGGTAAGGCACTCGTTTTCTTTATTTTACCGTTAGTGATTGCTAATTTTTGGTTTTTTTGGTTTGATGATTTCGCGAATGGGTGTCATATTAAAATAAGCCCATCCATTACTGAATGGAACAACGTTGATATCAAAAAGGCAATCCTATTTATGAAGGAAAAATCTCCCAAAGATTATTAGACCACATGCGATAATGTTAGAAAAATTCAACCGGAATTGGCTTGTGGAGGTATGGGCGGCGGTTGTTTTCACTCAAATACTCCAGATGAAATTACAGTCAGTACCTCTTTTCGTCCTAAAGAAAATCACGCCGAAACAACGGTAGCTATTATGGTGCATGAAGTTTGCCATCTTTTACAAAATAAGGAGAATAGGGGTATCGAAGAAGGTGAATGTTATGAAAAATATTGTAGAGTTTTGTATACAATGGGGGTAAGAGAAGGATATGACGATAGATGTGTGATGGGACACTTTGGAGGAAATATTCAGGGAGGTGGATATAAAAAATTAGAAAATTAAGAATTTCCAATAAAATCCTAATTTCATAATTCATAATTCATAATTAATAATTCGTAATTCCGATGGTTTGGTTCTATACATTAATATCCGTAACCATTGTCAGTCTCATTTCCCTAATGGGCGTTTTTACGCTTTCTATTCGACAGGAAAAATTGGAAAAATTTCTGATTTATTTGGTTAGTTTATCAGCCGGAACACTTTTGGGTGACGCTTTTATCCATTTACTTCCAGGATCATTTGCGGGAGGCCAGGGAAACATTAGGGCTTCTTTTTATATCTTATCTGGAATTCTGACTTTTTTTGTGTTGGAAAAATTTTTCTATTGGCGTCATTGTCATGATGGAATTTGTGACGAACATAATCCTAGGCCATTTTCCTATAATATTTTAGTGGGAGATTCAGTCCATAATTTTATTGATGGAATGGTTATCGCTGCTAGTTTTTTGGTTAGTTTTCCAGTGGGCATGGCCACTACTTTGGCAGTAATTTTTCACGAAATTCCACAGGAAATCGGGGATTTTGGTTCCTTGGTTTATGGTGGATTTTCGCGTAAAAAAGCCTTATTTTTCAATTTTTTAACAGCGCTTTTTGCGATTTTGGGAGCCTTGATAGTTTTAATTCTAAATCTCGAAGGAACCGGCCTGTCTGATTTTCTGATTCCTTTTGCGGCGGGTGGATTTATTTATATCGCTTCTGCGGATTTGATTCCAGAACTACACAAACACACCGATCCAAAAAAATCTTTAGGACAATTCATTGCTTTGATTTTAGGCATTGGGATAATGTTGCTGTTAACTTTTATTGAATAAACTATGCAAGTAGCAGAAGAAAAATTGGAAAGTATTCAAAAAAAGATGGAAAAAATTAAGCCGGTTTTTGATTTGAGAGGAAAAGAAAAAAGAATAGTAGCCTTAGAAAAAGATTCTTCGGAAAAAAATTTCTGGTCCGATTCTCAAAAAGCTTCCAAAATTATGCAAGAATTAGAAGGACTGAAATCGGAAAAGGAAATTTTTCTAAAAGCCCAAAAAGAAGCGGATGAATTAAAAGAATTTTTTTCTTTGATTTCAGAAAAAAGTGGCTCAGAAGAAAAAAAAGATTTAGCCAAAAAAGTTGCTGAATTGGAAGAAAAAGTTTCTCAACTGGAACAAACTACTCTTTTTTCCGGAAAATACGATCAGAATGATGCCTTGGTGGCGATTTATAGCGGAGCTGGAGGATTAGATGCACAAGATTGGGCTGAAATGCTTTTGCGAATGTATTTGCGTTTTGCCGAAAGAAAAAAAATGAAAGCCAAAATAATTAGTGAATCTCGTGGGCAAGAAGCAGGCATCAAAAGTGCTATTATAGAAATAAAATGGAAAAGAATTTATGGAGAATTAAAAGGAGAAAATGGAGTGCATCGTTTGGTGCGCCTCTCACCTTTTAATGCTAAAAATCTTCGCCAAACATCCTTTGCTTTAGTGGAAGTTTTGCCGGTTATTGATGCGAGCGAAAAACTAGAAATTAAACCAGCAGACTTAAAAATAGACGTTTATCGATCGTCCGGAGCTGGCGGTCAATCGGTCGATACTACTGATAGTGCAGTCAGAATAACCCATTTGCCTACTGGAATTGTGGTAACTTGTCAAAATGAAAGAAGCCAACTGCAAAACAAGGAGCAGGCTATAAAAGTTTTGATGGCTAAACTTTATCAAAAACAGCAAGAAAAAGAAGACGAGGAAAGGCAAAAAATCCGAGGAGAACATCAAAAAGTCGAGTGGGGAAGCCAAATTCGTTCCTATGTGTTGCATCCCTACAAGATGGTGAAAGATCACCGGACTAAGCACGAATCCAAGAATCCTGAGGAGGTCTTGGATGGTGAGCTTGACGAATTTTTAAATGCTTACTTGAACTGGGATGGAAAATAGTTTATAATATAAGTATTATGGAAAAAGAAGAAGAAAAAAAAGAAGAGATAAAAAAAGAACCGGAAGAAAAACCAGAAGAGGAATCGGAAAAAGAAAACTTTGTCATAAAATTTGATAAGGTTGATAAGTTTTATGCCGAGGATGCACCGGTGCTTAAAGGTATAAATTTAGAAATTAAGGAAGGAGAATTTATTTCCCTAGTGGGACCGAGCGGATCTGGAAAATCCACCTTTTTGAAATTAATTTATGCTGAAGAGAAACCAACGGAAGGAAATGTTTTGTTCGGAGAAATTTCTATTGCTACGATTAAGAAAAGTAAATTGCCAGCTCATCGTAGAAACATCGGAACTATTTTTCAAGATTTTAAATTATTACCAAAAAGAACGGCTTTTGAAAATGTGGCTTACGCTATGGAAGTCTCTGGATTTTCCAAAGTTGAAATTGAAGAAGATGTCCCACAAATTTTGGAAATAGTTGGATTGCAAAATAAGGCCAATAAATTCCCTCATCAACTTTCCGGAGGAGAACAACAAAAAGTAGCTATTGCCAGAGCCTTGGTCAATAAACCATTAGTAATCATTGCGGATGAACCGACTGGAAATTTGGATCCGGAATCTTCCCAAGATATAGTAGAACTTTTGTTGGAGATAAATAAATTGGGAAAGACGATTGTTTTGGCTAGTCATGACAAGGAAATTGTGGATCGAGCCAATAAGAGAGTGGTGGCCTTGGATAATGGAAAAATAGTTTGCGATACCAAAAAAGGAAAATATAAAGTAATTAAATGCACCTAATATGTTTTTAACTATTTCACGAACATTTAAAGAAGGGATTAAAAATTTTTGGCGAAACGGTTGGCTTAGTTTTGCCACAGTGAGCGTTTTGATGCTATCTCTTTTTGTGGTGAGTGTCCTAATGATGATAACTTTTTCAGCTAATTTACTTTTAAAAAATGTTCAGGAAAAGGCTAATATCAGTATTTATTTTAAATCCGATGTCACGGATGAAAAAGTTCAGGAGGCTCAAAGGGAATTGGAAAAAACTAGCGAGATAAAATCCATCGCCTATGTTTCTAAGAAAAAAGCCTTGGAAAATTTTAAGAGTAATAATGTTAATGAACCAGCTATTATTCAGTCCCTAGAAGAATTAGGAGATAATCCATTATTGGCTTCTTTAGTGGTAAGATCTAAAAATCCTGGTCAATATGAATCAATTAATGAATTTATTAATCAAGCGGATTTTTTTGGGGATGTGAGTCGTGTTAATTACGGAAAAAATAAAGAAATAATTGAAAAATTAAACGGTATTATTGCCACTACCAAAAAAGTCGGATTAAGTTTGGAAATTCTATTTGCCGTTATTGCGGTTCTAATAACTTTTAATACTATTCGTATTACTATTTATTCCTACAAACAAGAAGTGGAAATTATGAGATTAGTGGGAGCTTCTAATATTTTTATTCGCTTACCTTTTGTTTTTGAAGGACTGATTTATGGTACTATTGCGTCTATTTCTTCTATGCTGATATTATTTATTGCGGTGAAATTTGCTATGCCTTATCTCACTTCCAGTATTCCACCAGCTATTTTGATTGATCTTTATTTTTCCAAGTTTGGGTTATTATTTGGATTGCAAATAGGCACTGGCACACTTTTGGGAATTATCAGTAGTATGATTGCTATTCGTCGGTATTTACAGATATAGGTTGATTTTTTGATAAATTTAGGGTAAATTATGACAAGACTTAGTAGTCTTGTTTTTGTTTAAAAATTGCCGGGTCGTCCAGTGGTAAGACGCCTGACTCTGAATCAGGTAACGGGGGTTCGACTCCCTCCCCGGCAACCATCAGACGTTTTTATCGAGAGACCCTGAGGGCTCATATTGAGCCCTTTCATGGGCTTTAAACCCATACATGTCTCTTAGGTGATGGTTGGATCTCCAACTTTGTGTAGAAAGCAAAAAATCGCCATTATGGCGATTTTTTGTATTTAAGTAGATTGCATAAAAATTACATCTACGATTGTGTTTGAGTACATCCAAGAGCAGTTTTAATATCATCCTCAGACCAGCCATTGTCTTTAAGCACGCCAGAAATTTGTCCATCTCCCATCCCATTAGCCCTTGCCTCCTTAATATAATTCACTAAAGCAACTTGATTGTTGGTGAGTGGAGCAGTAGATTCATTTATGCTTATGATTTTCGCCGGCTGGGTCGCTTCATCTGTTTTTATTATATGCTTGAATAAGAGTTCATCAAAAGCTAGGCCTATCACATAAGCCAATGGAACATAACCAACAAGAGTAATCCCACCAGTGCAAATAATAGACATCATTAAAAACTCCATATTATCCGTAATGAGAAAACCAAAAAACAACACCGCGCCACCTATTAAAAATCTAGTTAACTTTCTCATGAGATTTGTTTTTTCCTGTTAAATTGAAACACCCAATAGCTAACGAAAGCTATAATCAGCGCCAAATAAAAAGGTATGGCAAAAGCAATTTCCACTGGGACATTGGTAAGTGGAATATGATAACCAGAAAAATTACCCGTAGCACTTGGCCCATATTGTCTTATCCCGCTCACAATAAGCCATGACTCAATAGGCATTGTAATTATCGTAGCGACAGCAATGTAGCCCAAAAATTTTTCGACTAGATTAAACTGAATAAATACCTTATTCACCAAAATTACAGCCAGCCAAATAATCAATATCCAGCCCCCGGTCATTAAAAAGCTAACGTCCCTATAAATATAAGACCATGAAGGTAGCCCTGCATTAATAACCATCGGTTCAATCATAATTTCAAACAACAATACGCCTAGAGCCGTTATTAAAAGAGTCTTTAGCCATTTAACCTTTTTTACCGGGGCTACTAGATCTTTATTAATAACAAGTTCCCAATATTTATAAAATCCGACTACTAGCGCCATGAACACCGGAGTATAATACAGCGCGTCCCACGGAATATTTAATAATGAGATATATCTACCGGAAATCAATTCTATGGTTTCTGGAGCATAGCTTCTTATGCCAAGATTAACCACTGCCGTTTCTCCCAAGACTCCCAAAAATGTTATGGAAAACAAATACATTATAAATCTCTTCCATTCTTCTAGTCTTCCATAAAATTTATCTATCACAGACACAGGGACAAGCACTAAAGCTGTCCACCCGATGGTTAAAACCCAGCTAACATCTCTATACATATACGCCCAAGATCCCAGATGAGCATTGACCCACAAAGGATGGGTAAAAGATTCAAAAATAAAAATTCCCACCGCAACGGTCAGGAATTTCAACAAAATTCTTTTCTCGATTTTAGATAAAAAATAAAGGGATAATAAAACTCCAACAAAAATGAAGAACTCAAAAAATATAATTGATGCTGCGGGAGTTTTATCAAAATGGCACGCCGCACTATTGCAATAGAACAAGGTGTTCATCTGTTTTTATTATCTTTATTTTTATATTGCCAGCACTTACTACTGACACTTAGAATATAGCACATCTGCCACCAGCCCGCAAGATGCTATACGAAAAGTTATCCTCTTTTATATCCTTCGGCTGACACATGTTCATTATCCCTATATTTTGAGCTTTTCATCTTGCATCCGCCCCAGGTGGCTTGCTCATACAAATCCAATGACGACATCCTGCCCCAAATTTCATACAAAGGCTCTTCCAGGACATTGCCGAAAGTTGCATGATTGAAATCACATGGAGAAATATCGCCATAAGGAGAGACATAAAAATAGCTCGTCCCGCCGGAGCACCCAGTGCTTCGATAGCTGGTAGCATATGCATAGACCAATATCCCCGGGTAACTATCATCTTTATTGTATTTTTCAGTGAATTTTATCATCTCATTGATCCAGCCATTATCATCAACCAAATTTCCACAACCACTCATTCTGCCTGTGGGAATAGCATCAAAGACAAGCACCTCATGAACACCAACCTTTTTCCCAAGCTCAATTATTCTTTTTAGTTTTCCGTTTTGATAATCTTCTTTTGTGATGCAACAGGAGATTCCAACTGTTAGACCTGCTTTTTTGGCATTTCTTAAACCTTCCATTCCTCTATCGAACATCCCTTGCTTACCCCTAATTTTATCGTGCTCTTCTTTATCAGCGGAATCAATACTAACATAAACACCATCAAGGCCAGATTTTTTCAGCTCCATTGCTTTTCCGGCGAGATACCAGCCATTCGTAAACAGTATAACGGTGGACAAATCCTTATTGATGCTTTTAATGACATCCAATATGTCCTCCCTCATCAATGGTTCTCCGCCCAAAAGATTGATAATTGAAACGCCCAATTCCTGTGCGTCTTTAATTACTTTTTTGCACTGCTCCAACGTCAGCATTTTTCCTTCCCTTTTACTCTCACTATCGAAAAAACTGCAGTGCTTGCAATCCGCATTGCAGGTTTTAGAAACAGCAAAGCTCATCAGGTTTGGCAGGTTCCTGTTTTGAATGATTCTATATAGCGAGCGAGCAAAAAAATTAGCTGCTGGCTTACTATAGAGCGCGGGAGTAGAAAGCGAATAAACCGGGTAACCATCTCTAAAATGAACTATTTTGTGATGATTGAGATAGACCTGATATATCTGATTGGTAAATTGACCAAAATAGCCAGGTGACTTAATCATGGTTGCCCAAAATAATCGGATGTTTTTCAAAACTTTACTATTCATATTAATCAAAAAAATTATAAATTATTTTCGTGTTCTTCCTTAAAGGGAATCTTTGGCACATCATTGCAAACGATCCCAACACCCAATTGATGAGCTTTTTGGGCACCTCTATCGATATCAAGGATAGAATTGGAAAGTCCAGATATTTGCGTCCCAACAAAAGACTGAGCGAAAGAATCTATTTCTCCACGACTATTCTTTGAATATCCGCCAGCATGAACAGCTGCTAACCCAAGAGAATCAATTACATGCCTAGCCATGCAAAAATTGCTTTTTGTTTCTTTTTCAATGTTCTCAACTTTCAGTAACAAGCTATACGCCATTTCGCTAACTTTTTTAAAATCATTTTGCTGATTGTATTTCCGCATTTCTGTTTTTGTATTTTCAAAATCTGAATTTAACCTTTCAAAAACTGACTCATTGGCAATATTGGCATAAAATGGCTTTCCTTCTTTGCTCTCTATACCGTTCATTTCAACAAAATCATTACAAACGATTGGCACACCCTTTTTTATAAATTTCTGAGCTCGGATGTCTAGCCATAAAGCCACGGGCATCAGCATTCTCTCGTTTCTGATCAAATTATTGGAAGTACCTTCAGATATCCCCGCGGTGATTTTAGAATAGTATGACTTCCTTTCATTGTTGATCTTGACCGCGTCCGACAGATGCCTATAAAAACAAAATTGCTGACGATTCTTTTCTGCCCAAAAATACAATCCAACCCCAAAAATGACTATTATTAAAACAACAGCCGTAATAATGTAGGATAATTTTTTTAGATTTATCTTCATTTCTAAATAAGGCTTTTTATGATAACATCAGTATATCCCCTTGGGGAATTATTAAAGCCCTGCCGACTTATAAAATATACCATAAAAAAGGAAAAATAACGAAATGATTAAAAACATTCTGACTTACACGAAAGAACGATTTCCAGTTATTCCCGCCCTGCTGCTCTCGTTTCTCTTTGGCTTTGCGGGAATAGCCTACGCCAACGAAGACAGCAATAATTTCGGCAAGATATTGATTGTCTCTTTAATGATGTTTTTGTTTTTGCTAAGGATTCGCCTTTGGGACGAACTCAAAGATTTCCAGTATGATTCAAAACATCACGAGTCAAGACCGGTTCAAAAAGGAATTTTATCCCTCTCGATAATTAAAAGAGTCGCCCTTGTCATCCTTTTTGTCGAAATATCCATGCAATTATTTCTACCCTTCCAAACTCTTCCATTATTCTTACTGGCCGTAGCATATTCGTTTTTAATGTTTAAAAATTTCTACATAAAAGACTTAGAGAATAAAAGCTTTGTTCTTTTTCTCTTCTCGCATCAGATAATTTTCATCATTTACATACTTTATACGCTATCAGTAGGATCGAGTTACTTTTTTATCCCTAAATCTTCGCAAGATATCTGGATCATTCTTGCCCTGTTTCTTCCCACGCTCATCTATGAAGTTGGAAGGAAGGTAAAACACAGGATTTCCCCAAAAGGCTACGCGACTAACGATACCTATATTTACCGCTGGGGAGAAAAGCGGTCATATGCTTTTTTGTTATTTCTTTATTGCCTTCAGGCATTATCCATATCCCTTGTTATACATAGACTTGATTTTCTTGTCATTCTGCAAATGCTCGCAATAGTAATAATTGCCATCCTTTATTTCATCAAAAGAAAAATGATTATTGATACTTCTGATAAATGGAGCATCGCGCTTGGGATGTATGGATTAATTATTCTCAACTTTTACTTGTTATGATTTTAGATAAGTCAAAGATTGATATTGAAGAAAATATTATCGGAAACAAATCCGATAATTTAATATGGCTTGAAAAAAATGGACTTCCAACGCCCAGTTTTAAGATTGTTCTGCTAAGCGATTACTTTGTAAATTATACCGATGTCGCACGGTCGCTCATAAAAGAATTTAGAGAAGGCAATCAGAAAAATATAGACGATCTATTTTCTGGATTGAAATGGGATGCAGGGAAGCTTAGTAATGATTTTTTAAGATTGCAATCTTTGTTTCCAAAATCAATTAGCTTCAGAACGTCGGCCTCCCTTGAGGATTTAGCCGATTATTCCTTTGCCGGACTTTATGAGACATATCTGGACATTACCTTCACTGAAGAAAATTTCCGAACTTATCTCGAAAAGTGTTTCCGTAGCATTTTTTCCCCAAGGGTCTTCCAATATATTAGATCAAACGACATAAAGCTAGATGCCCTGAACTTTTCCGTCATTGTTCAGGAAATGTTTCCAGCCAAATTTTCAGGAGTTGCTTTTGTCCGATATCCACTTAACGCAAAAATTGTTTTTAATCATGGTATAGGTAAAAATATAGTGGACGGAAGCAATGCCCATGAAATTGAAGTTACAGATAAAAATAAATTGGAAACACCACTAATCATAAAACAGAACCATCTGGAAGCACCTTTTCAGAAAATGCTTTCTCAAATCCAAAAAATAGCTTACCTCAAGGGCGTCGGGCAGGATATCGAATGGTCAATTTCAGAAAAAGATGTCGCTATTTTGCAAACGAGAAATATTACCCAAAATATATTTACTGATACTCAAGAAGAAATATTCGATTGTACCAACATCTCCGAAAGCTATCCTTCAGTCATCTCTCCTCTCACTTACTCCTTCATTCAATTTGCTTATTCCAAAGTCTATGCCAATTTTTTCCGACTAGTTGGAGTTGAAAACAAAAAGATAAATGCAAAGCAAGAAAAATTGAACAATCTTTTGGGATATATAAAAGGCCGGGTCTATTACAAAATTTCCAATTGGTACGAAATGATAAAAATTCTCCCCGGCTATGGCTACAATAAGGATTTTTTTGAGTCAATGCTGGTACCGCAAAAGAAAATTACAGAAATAAAAAAACAAGAGGGAGGTGTCCAGCTAATATCCCTCGCAAGAAACCTTCCTCTGATTTTGAAGTTTGCCCATAAGCTTGTTTTTTATAAAAGACTGAATCATAAATTCCTGAAAGAATTTGAAAGAAAAAACAAACACCACAAGAAAACTGAATTGCAGTCAATGAATGCGAGAGAGCTTTGTAATTATTACGCTAAGCTGAAAGAATCATTCCTAGATGACTGGAAGGTTCCGATACTAAATGATTTCCGCTTGATGATTTTTCATGGAGTCCTTAAAAAAATTGTTTTTCAAAATATCCAGGAGGATTCGCAAATATACCTTAACAAACTGATCACTAATTTTTCCGGTCACGATGACCTGGAAATAATCCACGAGTTAAATAAGCTTTCTGAATATATTTACAGAAAAACAGAACTTACTAAACTATTCCAGGAACAAAATCCCCGATTAATATATGCACACCTTCTGGACTCAGATAATATTGAGCTTTCCAAATTTAAAGCTATGTTGGACGCATATATAGATAAATTTGGCGACCGAAGGCCGGACGAATTGATTTTGGAAAGCCCAAGAATTAGCGATGATCCTGATATTCTGATAACCCTAATAAAATATTATTCCAAAACGAATACTGCTATTAAAAAACCAGAGAGGGTGAATCAAAATATCAATGAACTGGAAAAGGCCATAAAAAATAAACACGGGATGGTTCGGGGACATATTTACAGTCTTTTTGCCAAATGGATCGCCCACTACACCCGGCTTTCAATCAGATTCAGAGAACTCTTTAGAATTAAGCGCGCTATCGTTTATGGTATCGCCAGAGACTGCTTCTTGGTTTTAGCCGATAAGTTTGTTTTGGCAAAAATAATAGACGCGAAAGAAGATATTTTTTATCTTACCACTAATGAGATAATGGACATTTCAAACTCCAATAATTTTGAATCAGACTACAGAGAGATAATAAAAAAGCGGAAAGAAACCTTTTCGCAATACAAACAGGAAGAAGACCTGCCTCAACGCCTTAAACTAATAGGAATCGGAAAGACTGCTCAAATTATTAATGACACTGAGGTGTTATTGGCCAAAAATGAATACCGGGGACTACCCACATCCCAGGGAATAGTCAGGGGGAGGGCTGTTATTCTTAAGAAATTCGATGCTAATATTGATGTTAGAGATAAGATTGTCATTACTTATCAGACTGATCCGGGATGGTCATTAATTTTCCCGCTCATAAAAGGAATCGTGCTGGAAAAAGGAAACTCTCTTTCTCATGCTGCTATATTGAGCCGGGAATTAGGAATTCCATCTGTTGTTAGAGTTGAAGATGTTGTTAATAGGATTAAAGATAATGAGCTAATTGAAGTTGACGGCAACAAAGGACTAATAAAAGTAATAAAAGAATGAGCATAAAAGAACATCTATCTATTCTGAAAAAACTAAGTGTTGCCGATATCATTTCTCTATCGGCTATTTTACCTACCGTCACAGGCTATTATTTTATCCTCGACGGAAAGCCGAACCAAGCCATTATTGCCGCTTCCTTTGCCTTCTTTCTGGACACCCTAGATGGTTATGTTGCCAGAAAGTTAAAAATAGAAAGCGAGTTTGGCCGACAACTGGACTCATTCGTTGATGCTCTAAATTATTTAACATTCACTTCAATTTTTACCCTCAACTTCCTTAGCTTCAACAAAGCGATTACCATTGTAAGTGTCTTTATTATGATTTCCGCCGGGATACTAAGGCTTTCTAGATTCAACCTCGCTGGCCTAGTCAAAGATAACAACGAACAATATTACATCGGCCTACCGGTTCCATTTGCACAATTATCAGTAATCGTATTGTTTATAAGCTCGTCATTGCTTTTTCCTGAAATTATCTATTTTACCCCTTTAATAATTATACTGACATCATTTTTGATGATATCAAATATTAAATTCAAAAAACCTAAAAATTATTGGCTCTGGTATATATTAACACTATTCATTATATGTTTAGCAGTGATAAATTTAAACAAATAACCATTCAGAATAGCTTTACTGATAGACTCAGCATTGTCTCTGTTGCTAACGAAATATATTATTTGATCAAGGGAGAAAAAAATCTCTCCTTTCGAAAAATGAACGAAATTAAAAAACTATTAGAAAACGATATGATTAATTGTTTGTTTATAGAAAACACGCTGGCCGGATTCCTAATCTCCCACAAGTTAAGTAATGCTATAATTGAAATTAACGGACTGTATGTTAAGCCCCAATTTAGGAAGAATAATTTATCCTCCCTTTTAATAGAACACGCCACCAAAAATACCGCGAACAATTATTTTGCCGCTACTTTTTTGGAGAATATAAAAACTATCCTAGAACTTCATGGTTTTAAAGAGACTAGCTTAAGCTACCTCAATTACCGAGAAAAAATAAACTTTCTAAAACAACGCTTTAAATTGCACCGACTAAAAGAAGTTTTCAGACACAAAAAGAATTCAAAATTAATCCTCCTCAAAAAAGAATGTCGCAAATAACCTTAATTACCATACTGTCATTCGCATGCTTCTATTTTGCCATAGAGTGGACAAAGAGAAAGACAAGCATCTCGCGCGAAATCACTCGCAAGACTGCCCATATTGGAAGTGCCATACTTGTAATGTTTTTTTATTTCTTTCTGTCTAAGAGTGAGTTTATTTTGGCAACCTCTCTTTTTACTGCCCTGTTTATCATCTCATATCTGACAAATTTTCTTAAATCTGTTCATCTGGAAAAACGCAAAACGATTGGAGAAATATTATATCCGTTCTCCCTTATTATTCTTGCGTCTTTCTTCTATGAAGATGCATTTGTGATGATAAGCTCGATCGCCGTAATGGGATTCGCAGATGGAATATCCGGACTCTACAATCTCAAGCATAATAAAAACTCCCTGAAAGGAAGTATTATAGTTTTTCTTATCACAGCAACTGCGGTTCTTGCAAGCTATGCTATTTTTTATAATCAGCTGATCGCCCTAGCTTTGTTTAAAATTATTCTCATTTCGATGGTTGTTTCTGTCATTGAACATTATTCGTATTTTGGAACCGATAACTTAACCGTTCCGGTTTCTACCGCCCTTCTTTTAAACTTCCTTCTTTAGGCCTTGTTTTAACATCAAAAAATCAGTCAGATAATGAAACAATAGGCCTAAAATAATTGCTCCAAGGATATAGTTTGCACTTATTCCGTAAAGCAAGAAAACTGCTATCCCGCACATCAGTAGCGAGTCTGTCTTGTCCAAAAAATTGAAAAAAACTCTTGCCAAATCTCCGTGAGCTCTTTCTCCCGGGTTTATGTTTAGTTGCCTCTTGATAAACGAATTGGGCAGCTCTCCCAGCGGATACGCCATTCCATAAGCTAGCGCTTTATAGCTACCGCTCAAACTATAATCAAATAACGCCTTACCACTTTCAAAATTAAAAAACTTCATTAAATAACCGATCATAATCACCGCAATCCAAGTAGCCAGGGGCATGATGACAAAGCCCCTCAAAGTTTTGTTTTCTCCGAGCAATCTCTTCCCCCTGAATTTCATTCCAAAATCCACTGGAGTTTTTAGCCAGCTAAAATAGTCTTTCTTCAGAAAGATTATAAAAGCAATGCCCGCCAAAAGCACGGGCGATGCAATCAATAAACATTGCAAAATATAATCCATATGATTCTAGCTCTTAATATTGGGGAAGATACTATCGATAGCGTATTTGTTGATTCTTTTGATGTCCTCCCTTGAAATGTCGGTTGGGGTTAATTCCAATGTTCTCATATTGTCAGTGCTAAACTCATATCTCATAGTGATATATGGTTTATATTTGATTGCTGATTCAAAATATTTGCGAAGAGGAACAAAGATAAAATAACATACCTTAATTATCCCATTAAAAACAGCTGGATTAACCGGGATTAATTTTATTCCTTTCATTCCCAAATCATCCAGAAGCTCCCTGAACAAAAAAATAAAGCTTGGTGGATTAATGTTCACGATATGAAAAGTTTTATTTCCTTGACACTCTTTGGAAATCTTTACCATTGAATCTATCACGAAATCAATCGGTATTAGATTGACCTGGCTATTTTTAGGAAAAGGAAGGGCTAAACGGCTAAATTTAAGCTTGTCTATTTTTGATTCATAGACGGCTCCGAATAATTCCAGTATCTTTTTCCAAAAGCCACCATAACGAAGTTTGGCAATTGCCCACTTCTTAAAAATATAAAATACATAAGTAAACCTGTAGTATCCAAACGTGCAACCTACCGCTTTTCCCTCATAAGCATCCCCAATGATAATGGATGGACGGAAAACAATATGCTTTCTCTTGCAATTATCTTTGATTATTTTTTCTGCGATAAGCTTTGTCTTTTCATACAAATTTCTCGGCATCTGCCCCCTATCTGTTTCGTCTTCGCTACATTTCTTATTTTTTGAGCCACATATATATGCAGTGCTCGTGTAATACAAAGTCGATTCCGGGCTAAGTGTATTCACAAGATTAACAACATTTTTAGCACCTCTTACATTGTCCTGATAAATTTGTTCTTTATGTTCACACTTGAAAGAAAGATTTGCCGCAAGATGCCAGAGATTGATTTTTGCATTTTTGATCTCCTCCAAAAATTCGGTGCTGATGCCTAGATTTTCTTTCACTATATCACCATTGATCACTTTAAATCGATTGCCGTATTTAACAACATAGCCGGGAAATATAACTTCCGCCCTCGTTTTAAAATCATCCCCATTATTTCTAATGAGAATGCAAATTTTTTCTCCGTCATCTAATAATCTATTTACTAGACTTCTGCCTAAAAATCCTGTAGCTCCGGTTATTATATGCAGTGTATCATTCGTTGACATCACTTTGATTTTCTTCGAATTTCATTGGAATAGTTAGTAGTGTCTCCAATTTTTTCCGATAGTTCATTAATAGAAAACCTTTCTCTAGCTTGTTCAATAGGAAGATTGGTATCTAAAAGTCCCCGTTGTAAAGCCAACTCATCTGCAGAAGCGGTAAGCCACAATTGCCAAGAAAAAATAGAGATGCGTCCAGGGGTGAGTTTGTTCACATGATCAGCAATACTGGAAGTGCAGTTGGCAAAAAGAGTGTTATACCAAGTCGGATCAATTGTAGTTAACTCATTCATTCGCTGGAGCATATCTACAAACAACAATCGGGCGTTTTCCGGTTTTTCCAATTTCGCCGGATAAACATATACTTTGTCTTTCCGCATATTGGCTCGCATCAAGACAACATCCCGTTCATCCGCGGCAATATAAACCAGCGGATAAGAGTGAAGCATCCCTTTCCAAGTGCTATACTTTTGACCCTTGGTTTTGCGGGCTTCGATGCTAATCGACAGGAAATCGCCGTTATTGAATTCAAAAGAAACGAAAGTGTGAGCCGCTACTGTATTTTCATTAAAAGGCTCAGTCACATACCAGACTTTTTTTATCTGGGTAAGGTCATAAGTTTTGTCATAATAGGCCGGATGTATATCCGCTTCAGTCGGATAATAGCGAAAGTTTCGCACATTTTTAACCATCACCAAATCACCATTAAACTCAGCTGTAGAAATAACTGCCAATTGCTCTTGCCAATCCCCTTGTAGGGGAGCCTTATCAAATAAAAAATACCAAACCAAAAGGATAGCGGCGAAAGATAATGAAAAAACTAAAATCTTTTTACTCATAAACTAATGCTAAAAAAAATTAATCAGAATGTCTAAGTTTATTTAATTTGGATTATTTTCTATATCCTTATAATACCATTAAGCAGTCCTCGAGTCGATATTTTCAGCTTTTTCCAGTGTTAGTGCCTTATCCTTGAATATCAATCGGCTTCGCAGGCACGATAGCAGTTCGCGCTTTTCCACCATGCTTCCTTCCTTGAGAATATATTTGGCGTAGACTCTGAGATCAATATCGCTTTCCGATTTTTCATTGCCCGGTCTTTTCAGTACATTTCTTTGAAACCGGTTATATCTCATCACTTCATCATGAAACTTATTTTTCAGCCCCAATTCATTTAGATCGATTTTATCAATCAGATTTATTAGACTTTCAATCAGCGCGTCCTCGCGAAGATATCCGCATTTGCAATTCAGATCCTTGGCCCAGGTGCATCCATAATAAATGTAGCGGTGGACATTACCATTTTTCTGTTTCTTGTATTTTTCCTGAGCGGTCACGCCTGATCCGCATAGTCCACAAGTAATCATCTTAGTGAAAGCGAATTCTCTATTTTCCCGCACGATCTGATCGCGATTCAATTGTTCCTGAACTTTGTCAAATAATTCTTTGGTAATGATCGGTTTATGTTTCCCGGTATACCAGTGTCCGCTTTCTTCCGGATATTCATACACGCCATGATAGAATGGTCTTTGCAACATTCGATAGATATTGCTCAGCGCCAACGGTTTTCCATATCTGGTCGTGAAGTGGATTTCGAATTTTAGCCAGTGATATAACTTTCGTCCGCTCCATTGTTCGTAGGCGACTTTTTCAAACACCTGACGAATGATTGGCGCGCGGATCTGGATCAACAATCACTTGGCATTTGCGATCCGTCATTTTTTCATTAAGATATCCGGTCGGCGCTACTCCCGGCCAAAGTCCCATTTCTACTCTTGTCCGAAGACCACGCTTCACATTGACGCTTCGGTTGTCATTTTCCAGTTTGGCTTGCGATCCTAAAATCATCAGCAGAAATTTTTCATTGGGTGAATTGGTGAATTGTTGGCCGAAGGTTCGGATTTTAATCAACAGTTTTTGATCCATGAGATCAACCAGCGCTCCGAGGTCGCCAGCATTGCGACTCAACCGATCCGGCGCCCAAGTCATAATGCCATTGAACTTTCCGCCTTGAATGTCTTTGATAATACTATTGAAGACTGGACGCTCGTTGGAGTTTTTGGCTGAATGACTTTCGCGCCGCATTTCCACGATATCCAGCCCATCCCGCTCGGCAATCTGAAGCATTTCTTTGATTTGTGAGTCTATGGAAAGCACCTGCCGTTCTTCAGACTCTGTGCTTTTCCGGGCATATAAGCAGTATTTAATTTTGGCCGGTTCCGCAACTACTTGGACGCCTTGGCCGGTTTCTTTTAGTTGTTGGTTTGTTGTGTTATCCATATATCTAAGGAATGACGCAACCCCCAAAACTAGTCCAGGCTCAAACAGTTGATAACTTAAGCCCCTGAAAAGCCCTTGAAAGCCCCATAAAATCTCGAGTTTGACATATTCTTAAAAAAGAGCATAATAATGGTATAGAAAAAATATCAGAAAAAATTAGAAAATAGAATATCAAATTTACATCATATTAGATCCATATAATAACCATAACAAGGCAAGAGCTTAAGTTTTAATCTTTCGAGAGAAAGAGCTTAAGATTAAATGGTTACTGCGGGATCTTTTTTGTTTTGTTGGGGAATAAAACAGCTTCTTTACTTTAATCTGAAATTCAAAATCTTTAGTTCTTTTCTCCGACCAAAATAATGGAGAAGGAAAAATTAAGAATCACTTTCGTCAAAGTCGATTCTTTAAAAGCGCCCGAATACAATCCCCGGAAGTGGGATGAAGCGGCCGCACAACATCTAGAGGAAAGCGTAAACGAGTATGGGATGGTCGATCCAATTATCGTTAATAGTGCGCCCAAAAGAATAAATATCGTGATCGGCGGTAATTTCCGTTTGGCTACAGCCAGAAAACTCAAACTCAAGGAGGTTCCGGTAGTCTATGTAAACATACCGAACATAGAAAAGGAGAAGGAACTCAATTTGCGCTTAAATCGCAATACTGGCGAATGGGACTATGAACTTTTGAAAGAGTTCGATCTGGATTTGCTGTTGAATGTGGGCTTCGATGACGGTGATCTGTCTAATATATGGGATGATAATTTAGAGACAGAACAAGATGATTTTGATCTTGAAAAAGCAGTTGCTGAAATCAAGGAACCAAAAGTAAAACTTGGCGATCTCTACGAACTTGGAAGTCATCACTTAATTTGCGGGGACTCCACCGATCCAGCAACAGTTAAAAAACTTGTCGGAAAAGAAAAGATTGATATGATCGCCTGCGATCCAGTATACAATATTGGATATGATTACGATTCCGGACTTGGAAAAAATGGAAAATACGGAGGAACGGCCAATGACAAGAAAACCGAAACAGAATACCGAAACTTTTTGAAAGCCACTATGGAAAACGCGCTGGCGGTCTCTGAAAATGATTGCCATGTTTTTTATTGGTGCGATCAGCGATACATTGGCACGCTCCAAAGTATTTACGCCGAACTCGGGCTGGATTCAAAGCGAGTCTGCTTGTGGATTAAAAATAACCAAAATGTCACTCCGCAAATAGCGTTTAATAAGGCATATGAACCTTGTGTCTATGCTACGCGCGGAAAACCTTACATTTCTTCGCGAGTTACCAATCTTAATGAGATTCTCAACAAAGAAACGACGAGCGGCAACAGATTGTCGGAGGACATTTTGGATATTATTGATATTTGGTTAGTCAAAAGATTGCCGACCGCCAGCTACACCCATCCCACCGAAAAACCCGTCACATTAAGTGAAAAGCCACTCCGCCGCTGCACCAAGCCAGGCGATACCGTTTTGGATTTGTTCGGCGGATCGGGGTCTGTCCTCATCGCCTGCGAGCAGATGAAAAGACGCTGTTTTATGGCCGAACTGGACCCGGTTTTTTGCGAGGTGATTATCAAAAGGTATGAGAGTTTAAGTGGAAAGAGCGCGAAACTAATCAGTAATATAAAAAATAATGACTAAAGAAAATTCAATTCAAATTGGCGATGTGTTTCTCTTAGGAAACCATCGCCTGGCCTGCGGAGACTGTCGAGACAAAAAACTGATAGTCAGACTCTTTGAAAAAGAAAAAGCTAAACTTTTGTGTCAGGATCCGCCCTATGCAATTGCAGTAGTAGAAGGAAAGGAGGGTTTTACTTCTTCGAAAACCAAACGGAAACCGATCGCCAATGATCACCTGCAAAGCGAAGAGGAATATATCCAGTTCACCGCTGATTCGCTGGAAGCCATTAAACCATTTCTTGAGCGCAAAAATTCCGTTTACATTTTCAATTCAGACAAGATGATATTCGCGCTGAAAATCGGAATGGAAAAAGCCGGCTTCAAATTCACTCAGCTTATTATCTGGGTCAAAAACCACAGCATCATCGGTCGAATGGATTATTTACCGCAACATGAGCTGATTGCCTACGGTTGGTTTGGTCAGCACGATTTCTTGCGATCTAAGGATAAAAGCGTTTTAATTTTCCCTCGACCTAGTAAAAGCAAAGCTCATCCTACGATGAAGCCACTTGGATTATTGCGCAGAATTATTCTCAATAGTTCAAAAATCGGAGATGTGGTTTTTGACGGATTCGGCGGATCGGGTCAAACGCTTTTGGCGTGCGAGCAGACCAAGCGAAGCTGTTTTATGGTTGAGCTTGATCCGGAATATTGTCAGACAATTATTGATCGTTTCGAAAAAATGTCAGGAGTGAAGGCCGAGAGATTAGAAACTAATACACAAAAAGATGAGCAAGAGAAATAACACAACAACCAAAAAACGGATAGCTGAAGACAAGAAAGCAGTATTGGAACAGTTAGCCAAACTGCCTATTGTCCAGGTGGCCTGTCAAAAAGCCGGCATAAGCCGGGCGACCTATTACCGTTGGCGAAACGAGGATAAAAAATTTGTGAGTGATGCTGATGAGGCAATTGCAGATGGTGTCCTGATGGTCAATGATTTATCGGAATCACAACTTATTACTGCTATCAAAAATAATAACTTTTCAGCAGTCCGGTTCTGGCTCCAAAATCGCCATAAAGCCTATACGAATAAAGTTGAAGTTTTGGAAAGAGATAGGAGTGATAATCAGGAATTAACAGCTGAACAGAAAAAGGTTATTAGTGAGGCGCTGCGACTTGCATCTGTTCAGAAACACAACGATGACAGTAAAAAAATCACAGAGCCAGATTCTTCAACAGTTAGTTAAAGACAAGCGTGTCCGAGTCGCAGTTACAAGGCAGAGTCATCAATGGTTTTTCCCGGTATATCTAGCTCCATATATCAAATATGGAACAGCTGAGTTTCAAAAAGATATACTCGCGATTACCGAAAATGATGATGTAGGAATGGCGATAATTGAAGCTTTCCGAGGATCAGCTAAATCAACGCTGGTTACTTTGTCATATCCTCTTTGGGCGATCGTAGGAAAACCACAGAAGCATTTCGTTTTGATTTTGAGCCAGACTCAATCTCAGGCCAAACTCCACTTGGCCAATATTCGCCGGGAGCTTGAAAATAATCATCTTCTCAAACAAGAAATGGGCCCTTTTGAGGAAAAAAATAATGAATGGGGTTCCACTTCTATTGTTATTCCGAAGCACGATGCCAGAATTACGGTTGCTTCCAGCGAACAGAGCATTCGGGGTATTCGTCATGGATCTTACCGCCCTGATTTGATAATCTGCGATGATGTGGAAGATCTTTCTTCTGTAAAAACAAGAGAAGGCCGCAATAAAACTTATGATTGGTTTACTGGCGAGGTCATTCCTACCGGAGACAACAACACCAAGATTATCGTTGTTGGAAATTTGCTTCACGAAGACTCTTTGCTCATGCGTCTCAAAGAGTGTATTGAAAATGGCAAACTTAACGGAATATACCGGAAGTATCCATTGGTCAATGAAGAGGGTGAGATTCTTTGGCCTGAGAAATTCAAAAGCATGGAGGATATAGATAAATTAAAACTCACTGTCCCCAATGAGAACGCCTGGCAACGCGAATATATGCTCCGAATCGTTCCGGAAGACGATCAACTGATTTTCCACGAGATGCTATCTTATTATGACGGCTCTCCGTGGAAAGAAAATTTGAGGTATGTAGCAACGTCAGTTGATTTGGCTGTTTATCAAGGGGCTACTCATGATTATACCGCCATGGTTTCGGCCTGCATTTATGGGAGAGGAGAAAACATCAAAATTTACATCTTACCTAATCCTGTTAACGAGAAGCTTAAATTTCATGGTACAGTAAATCGCATAAAATCCATTCACGAAACATTTGTAAACAGCGGATTTTCTTCCCGTATTTATGTTGAAGAGGTCGGATACCAATCTTCGGTTATCCAGCAACTTGATGCTATGGGCATTAAGGCGGAAGGATTCAAGCCTCACGGATCAGACAAGCGGTCGCGTTTATATCTAACAACAAACCTTATTCAGTCGGGACAAATTGTTTTTCCAAGACAGGGGGCAGACGCGCTCATCGAACAGTTGGTTGGTTTCGGGAAAGAGAAGCATGACGATCTAGCAGATTCATTCTCTATACTGATCCTCAAAACAATTGAAAAGAACCGCCATGCAACGCCGGGAGTCTTGATAGCTGGGCCTCCGGCACCGAGGTTGGGATGCGGCTGGTAACTCAATAAGACATTGAACTGTCTTATTCGCTAAAATGAGACATGGGCTGTCCTGTGTCTCATTTGTCTTGTTTTGCCCGAATTTACCTTGACCTAGAGGCCTCCGGAGCCTATACTCAAAAGTATCCAAGAAAGCCTTCAACGGCTTGATTAAATAAAGTTCTAGACCCGAGTGGTCAACAAAATATAAAAGCAGATGGCGCCTGTCCGCCTTTGGCGGAGTTCTGTTTATTGGGGTTCGCCCTGTCAGCCGACAGGGTAAAAATCCTAGTCTGGGAACAAATTGGTATGGGGTAAAAATCCTAGTCCCGGAACATTTTTAAAGTTTCCGCAATATTTGTGTGTTTTCTTTGTATTAGAGAGTGGACGGTTATCAATAATCGCTCCAAGAACAGGCCACAGTTTAAACAATTAAATCCTTTTTCCTATAAAGCAAGTGTGGCCAGTAGGAGAGGGGTGACAAGCCACATTTGGCGTGTAGAGAGTAGAGCGAAAGTTTTATTTTTGTATAGTCGAATGTGGTGTTTTTTTTATTTTTAAAGTTATGCTATAATTAAAATACAAATAAAAAGAAAGGAGGATAGTACCTTAATTTTTTGAAAGTGTCTTCGCCGAGGCATCTTTTTTAATTATTCAGAAAGGAGAGAATTTTGGGTAAATCAAACGGCCAAATCAGAAGATATGATTACAAAAATGTGGAAGTAGAATTCTGGGATACGAATGTATTTTTACATAAATTTTCTAAATATCTCAGGGGCCTGAAGAGAAGAAAGATAATTGTTATTACAACAGGAGTTATTGACGAACTGGATTGTATTTCTAAATACTCAAAAAATGGAGTTAAAAGAACGGCCAAAAAAGTTATCAATTTTCTGGAAAAATATTTCAAGGGTGAACAAAAACTTCCAGCAGGATGTTGCTTTTGTCTAAATACTGGTAATCCAAAAGAACTGTCTGAAACTGTCGATGACCAAATCATAAGAGCGGCTCATAGGGAAGCGCAAAAGTATTTGGAAGATCGAAAGGTAAGTGTAGCGACTTTAGACAGAGCCTTGTCGCTTAAGGCTATTGCTTTTGGGGTAGGAAGCGATTATTTACCCAGAGAGAAGGATAAGTGTTCGATTAAGAAAAAAAGGTGTGCCCATCGGCAGGACTTCCGCGCACTAGTAGGTGCACGGACATAAATTTAATCTTAAAAAGGACGTTGATAGATTTATTATCAACGTCCTTTTCTAATATTATTTAAAAAAAATAGAGGAAGGCACTATCTTCAATTATAGCATAAAATTAGTGTTTTGTCAAATAGACCTTGTTAAATTAGATTTTAGTCGCTATGATTAAAATATAAGAATAACTTAAGTAGTATGTTGATAGATGAGGCTAAAATAAACGCTTCGGCCGGTAAAGGAGGAGACGGAGTAGTGTCTTTTGATAAAAATAAAATGAGCTTAGGTCCGGCTGGCGGACGGGGAGGCAATGGTGGCAATGTCTTTTTTCAAGGTGTTTCCAACCTAACGGCTTTGAATAAATATAGAAATAAGAGAAAATATCTGGCTCAGAATGGAAACCAGGGAATGGGTAACCGATCCTCTGGGAAAAACGGAGAGGATATTTTTTTGACTGTGCCAATTGGATCAGTGATTAATAATTTGGATACGAATAAATCTTTTGAGATTACTAAAGTAGGTGAAGAAATTTTGGCGGCTAAGGGAGGCGTTGGTGGGCAGGGAAATTTTTTCTTTCGTTCTCCTTCTAACACCACTCCCTTAGAATCAGAAAAAGGTCGGTCTGGAGAAAGCTTTACTTTTTTGGTGGAATTAAGGTTGATTGCCGATTTGGGATTGATTGGTTTTCCAAATGCCGGAAAATCTAGTTTATTAAATGAACTGACTAAGGCCGATGTTAAGGTGGGTAATTATTCTTTTACAACCTTGGAACCGAATCTAGGTGCTTTTGAGGATTGGATCATTGCTGATATTCCAGGATTGATTGAGGGGGCTTCTGAAGGACGGGGACTGGGTATTAAATTTTTGCGTCACATCCAACGCACCAAAATTCTTTTTCATTGCTTATCGGCTGAATCAACCAACTTGAAAGCGGATTATCAAACGGTTAGAAAAGAATTAAAAAAATATAATCCTGAATTAACAGAAAAACCAGAAATTATTATTTTAACCAAAAGCGATATTATCAGTGATAAAGAGAAAAAAGAAAAAACAAATCAACTAAAAAAACTAGGCGTTGAAGTGGTGGCCACGTCCATTCATGATTTTGAAAGTTTAGAAAATCTAAAAAAGGTAATGCGTTCAAATATTAAGCAGGCTTTAAAAAAAGAAATATAAAGAAGTCCAAAGTGTAATAGAATATTAAAAAAATATGTATTGGATTTATTTCGTAATCTTTATAGTAGCCGTGCTGGTTCCGGATATTGTTCATCGGGGTGCTTATTCTTTCTCTGAAAATAATGTGGAGGAAATTTTCATCTTTCTGTTGGGAATTACTGGTTTTATTTTGTTCGTAATTAAAGAGCGCCAGGCTAGTGTGCAAAAAGAGGAAAGAGAAAAAGGTCTTCGGCAACTAGAAAGAGCTTCCAAAGATTTAATTGAATCCTATAGTTATATTGGTGAGGTTAATCGAAAAATGGATATTTTACTTCAAATCTCTTTAGGGTTAATGGATCGTTCGGTTTTGGACAAAAGAAAAGAAAAAGAAATTTATAATGCTATTATCAATGCAGCCAGCTTTATTATGAAAGCCGAGTGTGCTTGCTTAAAATTTATCAATATCAAAAGCGATCGAATTGAAAAAGAATCCAAGGCAAATGAATGTCGATGTAATTTTAAAAATTCAGAACTTTTTGAGTTAGACGAAGAGATTCATGCTTTCAAACGGAAGGATTTTTTAATAATTACCTCCCGGGAAACAATCAAAGGTATTAAAAGCTATTTGCTAGTTAAAGGCTATGACGAAAAAGAGGAACGCGTTCCTAATAATACGGGAATCATAAAGGCCCTAGCTTCGCAGGCACTGTTTATTTATGCTTATATGAATAATAAAAAAGAAGGTTAGTTAAGGTTCGATTGAAAATCCTTTTTCTTTTAAAGTTTCAAATCCATCCGAAAGGGCGGAAACATTAAAAATACCTAAGTCAAAAAGACGCACGGCTCCTTTGAAAGATCCAAAACTATCCTTATCATAAAGGATAATTTTTTTGCCCAAGGGAATTTCTTTATTTTTTTCTTCCAACGATTCCAAGAAGATATTGCGAGCGCCAGTTAAATGTCTAATCTGAAAATCTTTTTCATTTCTTAAATCTATAAAAACCAAATTGGTTTCTTTCGTCATTAGTTCTTTCAGTGCCTCGCTGGAAAGATAGGAAACTTTTGATTGATCAACAAATGAGTTAGGATCTCCATCGGAAATAGTGGAGTAAAATTGGTTTTTCCAAGCAATAAAACCACCAGTTAAATAAACCGCATTGTTCAAATCTCCAGCTGGCAGAATGATTTCAGCGAAATTTTTGGCGGTGGATATGCCATCTTGATCAATGATGACTAAGGTTTGATTTTTTGAAAGTTGATCTAGGTTTTCCCCGATAGCTTCCAAATCGTAATTCTTTGCTCCGACTAGATGTTCTTTCTGAAATTCTTCGGGGAAACGAATATCAATAATTGACAGCGGTTCTCTATTTTGAATTTTTTTAGATAATTCTTCGGGGGAAATGCTTTTCTTGGATTCAGTCTGAGAACTTTTATTTTGAGATGACGTGGTTTGATTGGAAGGGGGAGGATTTTTGAAAGAACGAAAAACCGTGATAGCAGCTACCAAAAGAATTAGAAATATTCCAATGGTTAAGAGTAAACTACTTTGGTTTTTTTCTTGTTGCATATGATTAATTTAACACACTTCCAACAAAATTTGGATAGCCATTAATAAAATTTTTAATAGGCACTGGTTTTTTTCCTTCGATTTGAATTTCCTGAATTTCAATTGTTCCCAATCCGGTAGCCACTAATATTTGACCGTCTCTTTCCACAATTGTTCCAGGAGCAATATTTTTTCCCAAAATTTCAGCCGAAAGGTTAATTTTTTTAAGATTAATCTTTTTTAATTCTTTTCCTTTTTGCCAGAAAGAAAAGATTCCCGGCCGAGGAGAGAAGGCGCGATAACGATTATAAATCTCCTCGGCTTTTTTATTCCAAAAAATTTTTCCGTCACTACTCTTAATCATCGAACAAAGAGTGGCCGAAGCCTCATCCTGTTTTATAGAAGAAATTTCTTTTTTAATCCACCGTGGTAAAGTTTCCAGAAGTAGGTGAGAAGATAATTTTGAAAGGCGATTGGATAATTCTGAACCAAGATCGTCTTTAGGAATAGCGATTTTTTCTTGAGCAATTATATTTCCAGAATCCATACCCTTATCCATTAACATCAGCGTTGTCCCAGTTTCTTGTTCACCGGCTAAGATAGCACTTTGAATAGGGGATGGACCTCGGTATTTTGGGAGCAAAGAGGGATGAATATTGAGAGCGCCCAATGACGGAATTTGTAAAAAACTTTCCGGCAATATCTTTCCATAAGCGGCTACAATAGATAGATCCGGTTGATATTTTTTTATTTCAGCTATAATTTCAGGGGTTATTTTTTCTGGATCAAGGCAGGGAATATTATTTTTTTCCGCCAGGAGGCGCAGAGGACTTTGGATTATTTTTTGTTCGCGTCCCGATTTTTTCTCTGGGCGTAAAATAACCAGAACCACATTAAAATTTTCCTCAAGTAGAGTGGATAAAATTTTTTCAGCAAAAGGAGAAGTGCCGGCAAAAAGTAAGCGAGTTTTTTTAATAGCAGTTTCCATTGTAAATTTATTTTTATTTTTTGCGGGATTTTCTTTGGGTAAAAAGAACGCCATCTAGATGATCAATTTCATGTTGAAAAGCCTGGGAGAGTAATCCGTCGGCTGAAAGGGATATCTTTTTTCCGTGACGATCGATGGCGGTGAGTTTAATTTTTTTGTGTCTTTTGGTAATAAAAAATTTTCCAGGAAAGGATAAACAGCCTTCTTCTGGATAAAATTTTCGCCAAGACTTAGAAATAATTTTAGGATTAATTAAGATATGCGTTTGGCCGTCTAATTTGGCGATGCAAAGACGCAGTGATTTGCCTACTTGAGGAGCGGCTAACCCTAATCCATTGCTTTCCTCCAGCGTGTCCAACATATTCAAAATTAACTCCTGAATGGCAGGGTCTTGAACGTCTTTTATTTTCTGGGATTTTTTTTCCAGAATTTGGTTGGGATAAGTAATGATAGGTAATTTTGGCATTTGTTTAAATTATAGAAATTGGGTCAACGTCTATTATCCATTCGGAAGAAAGTGATTGAATAAAGTTTTTCAACGGGATATTTAAGTTTTTCTTCGCAGGAATCTTGATAATTATTTGTTTGCGGAAACGTCCTCTTATTTTTCCGATAAAGGCGTCCTGGGGTTCAAAAATGATAGTATTTTTATCTGATTTTTTTTCTAGTTCCGTAAAAATATGGCGAATTTCCTTATCAGCCTCGGCTAAATTATTTTTTTGTAAAACTAATTTGATTATTTTTCCAAAAGGAGGAATTTTCAGCCATTTTCTTTCTTCCATTTCTTTCTGAAAAAAACCCAGAAAATCTCTTTGAGAAACTGATTGAAAAAACTTACTTTCAGGATTAAAAGTCTGAATGATTACTTTTCCTGGGAAACGAGCACCTGGTCGACTCACTCTGCCAGAAGCTTGTATAATGTTCTGAAAAGCCCTTTCATAAGCCCAAAAATCTGGCAAACTCAATAGATTATCTGCATCAATAATACCAACAAGCGCTACCCTTGGCAAATCCCAGCCTTTGGATATCATTTGGGTTCCGATTAAAATATCTATTTTGCCTTGGGAGAATTCAGCATAAATTTTCGCTTGAGCACCTTGAACTCGCATAGTGGCTTGATCTACTCGGGCAATTCTGGCTTTTGAAAATAATTTTTCAATTTCTCGTTCTACTTTTTGCGTGCCAGTTCCTAAATTAATAAAAGCTAATCCTTGGCATTTTTCACAACGGGGAGTAGGGGATGTTTTGTAGGTACAGTGGAGACAATGGAAAGTTCCATCACGAGCATAGATGAGGGCGCGTTCACATTTGGGACATTTCAGAACAGCTTTGCAGTCAGTGCAAATGGAAAAACTACTCATACCTTGCCGATTGACGAAAAGAATAGTTTGCAGATTATTTCTTAAGGCATAAATAATTTCCGATTTTAATTTGGACGAAATTATCAAAGAAATCGGAGATGCCCCAGGAAACTTATTTTTTTTCCAATAAACTTTTTTCATATCTTCCAACTCTATGGAAAGAGGAGGGGAAATTTTTAAAGGGGGTAATTCTGCTAAAGCATATTTCTTTTGGTTGGCCAGATGAAAAGATTCTAAGCGAGGAGAAGCGGAACCTAAAACTAATTTAGCTCCGAAAATATTCGCCAGTTCTTCGGCCACAGTTCGGGCGTCATAGCGAGGAGCCATATCCCATTGTTTATGAGAAATATCCTGTTCTTCGTCAACCACAATTAAAGCCAAATTTTTGAAAGGGGCAAAAACTGCCATACGCGAACCAATAATAATACGGGCTTCGCCAGAACGGATTTTTTCCCAGTCGGAATAAAATTTGCCTTTGGAAATTTTACTATTTAAAACTGCAATTTTATCCGGTGGAAATAGACTGCCATATCCTTCAATCGCTTGGGGAGTGAGAGTTAATTCTGGTAGAAGGATTAACGCTTGGCCGTCTTTTTTTATTTTCTTGATCAGTTCCAAATAAATTTCTGTTTTGCCAGATCCAGATGGACCGAAAAGCAAAGAAACTTTCTTGGTTGTTTTGGATATTTTTTGAATAGCTTGATTTTGTTCTGGAGTTAAAATTATTTCTTTTTTCTCTGGATGGATAGTTTCAATAGTTTTTTCTTTTCTGGGTTTTTTGATTATTTTTGGTGCCATCGATTTTAGAACGATCCCCAAAGAACAAAAATATTTTTGAGAAACAAATTCAGCAATTTTCATTTGATTCTCGGTGATTAAGCTAGTAAAATCGGTAGAAGTTATTTCTCTTAATTTTATATTGCCCAAACGATGGAAATCGGAGCGAGATTGAATAACGATGCCGCGGATGGATCGTTTGAAGAGAGGAATGGAAACTAATGTTCCAAAGGGAATTTTTTCCTTAGATAAATAGGAAAAATGATGATTTCTGGTCATAGGAATCCGAGTGAGAGGAATAACGTCAATGATGAATTTTTCGGCTTTTTTCATATTCCAATTTTAGCAGTTTACGCAAAGTTGTGAAAGTTTGAAAAAGAGCGTATTTTTGCTAGAATAAAGGCAGGAAACATTTTTACTATGGAAATTTTAGGAGTCAAAATTGATAATTTTAGCCGAGAAGAAGCATTAAAAAAAATCGCTGATTTTTTAAGTGAGGAAAAATTTCATCAAATTGCGACTATCAATCCGGAATTTGTTTTGGAAGCGCAAAAAAATGAAAAATTCAAAAACATTCTGAATAGTTGTGATTTGAATGTGGCGGATGGAATAGGAATTAAATTAGCTTTTTGGCGGAAAGGGAAAAAATTGAAAAATAGATTTGCTGGCGCGGACTTGATGCAAGAAATTTTAAAAATGGCTGATGAAAAAAATTTAAGTATTTTTTTGGCGGCTAATAAAGATGGGTTGAGTTTATGGGAAGAAACCGCGCGAGCGATAAATAAAATTTATCCGCAACTTAAGATTAGTGGGACTGATCTAAATAAAAATAATTACGGTTGCGAGTTGCGAGTTGCGGGTTGCGAGATCGTTTTATGCAATTATGGTGCTCCTTTTCAAGAAGAATTTATCCACTCGCTAGTAAATATAAAAAGTGATAAACCCCCACACCTTTTTTTTGATAAAATTATACAAAGTAATAATTCTGAATATATTAATGGTAATTTAATTAAAAACAACAGCTTGCCTAGTAAAAGGTGTGGGGGTAAAATAAGATTAGCTATGGGAGTAGGGGGAAGCTTTGATTTTATGATCGAAAAGCGGAAAAGAGCGCCTATTTTTATGCGAAATATGGGATTAGAATGGCTTTATCGTCTCATTCAACAGCCAAGCCGGATAAAGCGCATTTTCAACGCCACAATAATTTTTCCGATAAAAATAATTTTAGTAAATAAAGAATATAATAATGAATAAAATTCGCACTAGATTTGCGCCGTCTCCTACCGGACTTTTGCATATCGGATCGCTTCGAACGGCTTTATATGCTTATTTATTCGCTAAAAAAAATGGTGGTGATTTTATTTTACGCATTGAGGACACAGATCAAAAACGAAATGTTCCGGGAGGAGTGAAATATTTAATGGAAACTTTAAAAAAATTTAATTTAAATTGGGACAAGGATCCGTATATTCAATCAGAACATCTGGAGGTGTATAAAAAATACGCCGAGCAGATGGTGGCCAGTGGCGACGCTTATTATTGTTTTTGCGATCAAGAAAGATTGGACGAATCAAGAAAAAAACAAGTCGCTGAGAAAAAAGCGCCGATGTATGATCAGCTTTGTCGCAGAAACTCTACGCCGGAAGAAATTAAAAAAAATATGGAAAACCGTTGTCCCTATACGATTCGTCTCAAGGTTCCAGAGAATAGAGTGATTGTTTTTGATGATGTTATTCGGGGAAAAGTAAGAATTGAAAGTTCTAATATAGATGATCAGGTGCTTTTGAAATCGGATGGCTTTCCTACATATCATTTAGCCAATGTGGTGGATGACTATTTAATGAAAATCACTCATGTTATTCGCGGAGAAGAATGGCTGCCCAGCACGCCCAAACACGTTTTGATTTACGAAGCTTTAAATTGGGAATCACCAAAATTCGTGCATCTATCATTATTACTTAATGCGGACAAAAGCAAGCTTTCCAAACGGCAAGGTGATGTGGCGGTGGAAGATTATTTAGCTAAAGGTTATTTGGAAGAAGCCTTACTTAATTTTGTGGCTTTGATTGGTTGGAATCCAGGGCAAGGTAGTACCCAAGAAGTTTTTTCCTTGCAAGAACTGATTAAATATTTTGAATTGGAAAAAGTTCATAAAGCTGGAGCGGTTTTCGATCCCAAGAAATTGGATTGGATTAATTCGCAATATATAAAAAAGTTGTCGATAGATGAGCTCTATCAGAAAGCGATAAAATTTTTGGAGCAGAAAGAATTTTTTCAAAAAGCGCCAACTGAAAAAAAATCCGAAGAATATATTAAAAAGATTTTGCAAATTGAGCAAGATCGATTGGAAAATTTATTCTCAGTAGGGGAGAGCAGTCAATTTTTCTTTCAAGATTTGGAATATGATAAAAATCTTTTGGCTTGGAAAAATATGAGCGGAGAAGAGATTAAAAATTCTTTGGAAAAAGCGCAAAAAATTTTAGAAGAAGTTTCCGGTTTAGAATGGAGGAAAGATAGTTTGGAAAAAATTATGATGGAAAAAGCGGGAGCCCAAAGAGGGGAGTTGCTGTGGCCTTTGCGGGTGGCTCTTACTGGAGAAAAAAAATCCCCCTCACCCTTTGAAGTGGTCTGGGTTTTAGGCAAAGAAGAAAGCCTAAAAAGACTGGAGGCGGCCATTAGCCGGCTCTAGTTCGTAGTGTTATAATTAAATGAAGATTGTCTCATACTGAACTTGTTTCAGTATCTAGGCAATTCTGAAAATAATCTGAGATCCCGAAACAAGTTCGGGATGACAAAAATAACGATTTATAGTTTAAATAAAACACAGGGAGATTATCAGCAGTTAATTCATTTTATTGTGAAAAAAAATAAAAAAATAGGAAAAAAATTAACGAAAAAGATTTGGTTGGTTTTTTTGTTGATGTTTTTAACATTTATAACTAACGAAAAGATTTTATTAGCTAGTTCTAAATGCAATAAATTAAATGAAGAAGAAAAAAAATTATGTTTAAAACAAGAAATAAAGAAAACTTATGAAGACATTATTGATCTTAAAATAAATCAAAAAAAAACTCTAGACAAACAATTAGTAGTATTAGATCAGGAACAAGCGAGAAATCAAACGGAGCTTACAATAGCCCAAAGGACAGTGCTTAATCTAGATGATCAAATTCAAGATTTAACCGAAAAAATATCGGTCCAGGAAAAAGAAATTGTCAAAAGCAAGGCCTTTTTATCTATTATGATGCAGGCTTATTATGAATATGATCAAAGTGGGATTCTGGGCATAGTTTTAGCCAATGAAGATTTTTCCGAAATTCTTAGCGATCCTGACTATGTAGAGCAGTCTAGCTTAAAATTAAAAGATATTTTGGGAACCATAAAAAATGATAAAGCTGAATTAGAAAACCAAAAAAATAAATTGGATGAAAAAAAGAAAGAGCACGAGAGAATAAAAAGTAATTTAGCGGTTAAAAAAAATGAATTACAATATACGGAAAATAAAAAGCAAGAGTTGTTGGGGCAAACCATATCGGAAAGAAAAAAATATGAAGATCTTCTAGACAAGATTGAAGACGAAATTTATGATTTGGAATCTGGAAAAACGATTAATTATGCCAATTTACCTCCGGCCAAAGACGGATATCTGGATTATCCAGTAGCTTCAGTGAGGGTCACTCAAAAATATGGCATGACTTCCTACGCTAAAAAAGGTGCCTATGGAGGCAACCCCCATAACGGAATAGATTTTGGTATTAGCAGTGGGAGTAATGTTTTTGCCGCTCGCACAGGCAAAATT
This sequence comes from Candidatus Moranbacteria bacterium CG10_big_fil_rev_8_21_14_0_10_35_21, assembly GCA_002773095.1. GTDB lineage: Bacteria > Patescibacteriota > Minisyncoccia > Moranbacterales > UBA2206. The sequence continues at coordinate 62,599 of PFCG01000018.1, read as the reverse complement.
ATTGGATCGGGAAATAATGGTCGCTATGCTTATGGAAAATGGATAGCCATTGACCATGGAGATGGCTTAGTGACTTTGTATGGCCATTTGAGCAAGCAATTAGTTTCTAAAGGTGAGAGCGTAAAAGGTGGAGAAAAAATTGCCCTTTCCGGAAATACCGGAAATTCTACCGGACCACATGTTCATTTTTCCGTTTTTTCAGCCAAAAGTTTTGAAGTAGCCAAATCAAAATATGTGAGCGGTCTTTATATTCCCATTGGATATCCGGTTAATCCGAGATGGTATTTGAAATAACCCCGTACTAACTTTTGGATGAACCGCTATGCGGTTCGAAATTATTCCAAAAGTTAGTGCGGGATGAGGACTATCGGTGGGGGAGGGATATAGGAAAGTTAAAAGTTAAAAGTAGAAAGTTAAAAATAAAAAAGTAAAAAGAAAAAATAAATTTAAATTATATAACAGAGTCTGTTGATGGCAGAGTTTTTTATTTAATAGAAATATAAAAGGGGATGATGGTATATAATATAATAATATAAAAGTTGTTTAAGTTAATCCCAGATGTAATTTCTTATTCTATGGACGCTGTCGCGAAAGATATATTGTGCGACATCATCAAACAAGAGAAAACACCTATTTTTAGCCACTCTACTCTAGCCTGCTGAATTTAAAAAAGAAGTGTTTTTTAATTTATTTATTTTTTGCTTTTCGATACTCTTCTATAGCCCTCCTTAGTCCCTCATCTGCCAGCATACTGCAATGCATTTTAACTTTCGGTAATCCGCCCAGTTCTTTAGCAATTTGATCTTTAGAAATTTTCATCGCTTCATCTAATGTCTTGCCTTTAGCTAATTCCGTAGCCATAGATGAGGTTGCAATGGCCGCTCCACACCCTAGAGTCTCAAATTTGAGGTCTTTTATGATTTCTTGACCTTTAGTATTGATTCCAACTTTAAGATAGAAACGCATTAAATCTCCGCATTTAGGATTACCTACGGTGACTGTTGCGTCCGCTTTTTTCATAGAACCTTGATTATGAGGTCGAGTAAAATGTTCTAGAACTTTTTTTGAATATTTTAATGGCATATATGTATATAAAAATTTATAAAATTATGAATTAAAATCCTTTAAAACTCCCCCAGAAATTTTTCGCAAACGCTGAATGATTTCTTTTAATTTTTTTATAAAAAAATCTATTTCTTTTTTGGTGGTTTCTTTTCCGAGCGTAACGCGTAGACTACCATGGGCTTGTTCATGTTTTAATCCAAGCGCCAAAAGAACGTGCGATGGTTCCAGGGCTCCAGATGAACAAGCCGATCCAGTAGACACCGCGATACCTTCAATGTCCAAAGAAAGTAAAAGTCCCTCCCCTTCCACATTATCAAATCGGAAGCTGGCGTTGTTGGGAGATCTTTTTATTTTAGATCCATTAAGATATGCTTTGGAAATTTCTTTTAAAACTTTTTTAATTAAATAATTTCTTAACTTTAAAATTCGTTGCGAGTTGCGAGCCTGCCTGCCGGTAGGCAAGGTTGCAAGTTGCGAGTTTATTAATTCAATCGCTTTTCCTAACCCAACGATACCCGGCACATTATGTGTTCCAGCGCGCATTTTAAATTCCTGATCTCCGCCATCCTGAATATGTTTGATAGGAGTGCCTTTCTTTATATATAAAACTCCTACGCCTTTGGGTCCGTAAATTTTATGAGCTGACATTGAAAGTAAATCTACTCCCAATTTTTTAACATCACAATCAAAATAATTTATCGCTTGAGCGGCATCGGTGTGGAATAGCGGGTATAAAGTTTTTCCTTCCGTTTTGGACTGGCGAATTTTTTGAATAATTTTTCCAATAGTTTCAATTGGTTGAACTGTGCCAATTTCATTATTGACATACATTACGGAAATCAAAATAGTATTTTTCTTAATAGCCTTCTTCAATTGCGTTGGATTGATTATTCCGTCTTTTCCGATTGGCAGATAAGTTATTTCAGCTAAATTTTCTTTTTCTACTGCTTTGCAAGCATTTAGAACACAATGATGTTCAAAAATTGTGGTAATAATATGAGGTTTAATTTTATTCTTTGGATCGGCATAATAAGACTTTATTAAGCCCTTAATAGCTAAATTATTAGCCTCTGTGGCTCCGCTAGCAAAGATAATCTCTCCTATTTGAGCGCCAAAAAAATTAGCTACTCGTTCGCGAGCCAAATCCACTGCTTCCAAAGCTTCTTGTCCGAAAGAATGAACTGACATCGCATTACCGAATTTTTCAGAAAAAAACGGTAGCATTTCTTTCAACACTTCTTTGGATACTGGGGTAGTGGCTGCGTAATCTAAATATATTTTTTTCTTAGGCATAATTATTTCTTAATAATTTCATTTAGTTTAATAGCATATAAAGTTTTTCGGATTTGAGTACCCAATTTATCCCAAACCAAACTGGAAGAACAATTGTTTTTCATGGCACAAAACTTATCATAGCATTTCATAGGCGCGATAGGACCCTCCAAAATTTCCACTATCTCGCCTACTCTAATACTTTTGGGATCTCGACTTAGAACATAGCCACCTTTTTTCCCCTTAAAACTCTTGACCAATCCTTGTCGGCGAAGATTACCAATTAATCCTTCCAGATATTTTATAGAAAGTCTTTCTTCCAGCGAAATAGATTTTAAATTTTTTCTTTCCGGAAAAGATCCAGCCAAATTAGCCATCGCTTTTAAACCATATTCAGCGCGGGTAGAAAATTTCATATTTTTAGTTGAATAATATAAGCAAAAAAGCTGTATTTTTTTCTTGAGCCTTAAGGGAATGAACAGCATTAGCCTGCATATGAATAAGTACTCCCGGTGTCATTTTAATATTTTTTCCTTCCAAAATAAATTCTCCTTCACCATCCAACACTACCACAAGCCCTTCGCGAGTAGAGGTGTGTTCTGAAAGGTCCGTTCCCTTAGCCATACAAAATAGGGAAATTTCTACTTTTTCGTTCTTATCGATTTCCTTACTTAGGATTCCGCTGGAGGGATATTCTATTAATTTTTTGAGTTCTTGATGCATATTTTTGTTGATTAATTTTTATTTTTTCTTTTTTCTGCTTCCTCAGCAAAAGCCAGGTATTTATTTATAAATTCCTCTCCAAATTCCTCCTTCTCAACCTTAGAAAATTTCTCTGCTATTTCATCCTGTGTTTTTTGATCAAAAAGTTCGTCTGCCATAGGGTAAAGGATACTATCTTCTTTAAAAATATGTTCTTTTAGTAAATTAGCATAAAGCAAAGAGTTATCTATAATCTCTCTCATGTTTTCCGCTTCCAATGCTTCCGCTAACCCTTTCACGTATCCCCTCCCCATATCATGCTCCACTAACATCTGATCCACCGGATTACAATGAGCCTTGTGCGCATTATTATAAAATTCTACGAAAAAAATTTTTTCTTCCTTAGCGTGATGAAATTTATCTGCGAAATTACGAATGAAATCAATGGAATCGGAAAAGAATTTTTTATTGAGAGGCTTTTTAGCAGAAAGAGCATGACACTCATGATTCAATGCCCCTATGACTTTAAGAATATAAACATGCTCATCCATTAGGACTTGGGAAGGTTTTGACATAACTTATTATTTTAATTGTTATTCATACTAATTTAGTATGCATTAGAATTATAGAAAATTATGGAAATCATGTCAAGTGCGAATAATTTTGTTTCTTTCTATAAATTTGCTAAGATTAAGCTATGCGTATTTCATATTCATCATTGGACACTTATTTAATCTGTCCACTGAAATATAAATTTCAAGTAATTGATAGAATCAAAACTCCTAAATCTAAGGAGGCGGTTTTTGGTTCGGTCATTCACGATACTATGAAATTTATTCAAACTCCCAGCATCCTCTCCCCTACTCTGGATCAAGCTATGGAACATTTTGCCAATGCTTGGAATCCGGCGGTTTTTGAAAATCCAGATGAAGAACGAGGTGCTTTTTCTCAAGGGATAAAAATAATTCAGGAATATTATAAGAAAAATAATCCAACTGATTTCAACATTGTTGATTTGGAGTCGCGCTTTCAGTTTGAAATCGGTCCGGAAGGAGATTCGCATACTATTTCTGGCATTATTGACCGGATTGATAAGACCGAAGAAGGATATGAAATTATAGATTACAAAACTACCAAAAAAATGCCTACTCAAGACAAGGTGGATAATGATTTGCAGTTGTCGGTTTATTTGAGGGCTTTTCTTTCGCGCTATCCCAAGGAAATAAATAATTTAGACAAAATAACCGTAAGTTTATATTTTTTAAAACATGGTGTAAAACTTTCTGCCAAACGCACCAAAGAGCAACTGGATAAAAGCGAACAATTATTTTTAGATACGATAAAAATTATTGAAACCGGAAAATTTGAACCAAGCATCTCTCCTCTTTGTGATTGGTGTGGTTATCAAAATCTTTGTCCGATGTGGAAGCATAAATTCAAAGAATTGCGCCATATTGATACGGAAGAAATTAATCAGGCCATTCAAGAATTCGTAGAACTTAGATCGGCGGTTACCATTACCAAAGACCGATTGAAGCAATTACAGGAAGCCATTATGCAATATATGGATCAAGAAGGGGTAGAAAGGGTTTTTGGAAAAAAAGGCGTGATTGCTCGGTCATTAAGAAAAACCTATAAATACGACGAAAAAAAACTCCGAGAAATTTTGGAGCCCTTGGATAAGTGGGAAGAAGTTTTAAAAGTGGATGGCGTTGCTCTTAAAAATATTTTAGATTCGCTTCCTTTCGCGCAAAAAAAAGAAGTGGAAAAGGCCAAAGTAGTTAATAAAGAATCCAAAGCGCTGATTGTGAAGAAAAAATAATTTTTTTTGTTAGCTTATAATTGTCCCCTTGAAAGTCTTGTCATCTAAATAATTTTCTAAATTATTCATATTTTTTCCATTCATAATCGCCACGGTGATATCCTCTTCTTCGGCTAGTTTTGAATCAATGGGGTCGAAAGGCATATTCATTCCAGGCTTCCATTTGGTACCGACAATTTTCCTAAAATCCTTCCAGGTGATGGATTTTATTTTTTTAGCCTTTGGAAATTTCTTGGGATCTTTAGTGTAGACGTAGTTGACGTTAGAAAAATTAACTATATTTTTTATGCCCAGATATTTGGCCAGAAGAACGGCATCATAATCTGTGGAAAAGCCCGGACGCCAACCAGCAGCTACTAAAATATTTTCTTTGAAATTATAGAAATCTTCCAAGTCGTTAGGGTTTTTATTAATTCGCGGGTGAGCCTCTTTCTTGAAAATAGTCCGGATGAAATGAGCGTTCATTCGAGTAGCGTGAATGCCCAGCCAATCCTTATCCTCGTCATCTATTTTGTATATTTTTTTAGCAGCTTCGGCATATTTTCTGGCTATCCTTCCCCCACCGGTGATAATAATAAATTTATGTTTTTTTTGAATATATTTTTCAATGGTCTTTTTAAATTTTTTGATAAATTTCCAATAAATTTCCAATCAATTTCTTCTGGAACAATTAACGATCCTCCGAGCGATATGATGGTAGTTTTTTTAGTCATTTTTTATTTAATTAAAAATTATTATTTGATGCAATTTTTATCTGGTTGATAGCCTTTTATGGAAGCGTCTTCTCCTGATTTAAAACAAACAATATTTTCTGGTTTAATTTGTTTGGCCCAACGGCAGGTGGGCAGGTGATATTTGTCGGAATTTTTGCTACCGACGAAAGCGCAGTCTGAAGTGCTGGTGGGTGCGATTTGGGCTTCTGGGGCGGATTTTTGAGCTTCAGAAGCGCTGGCTGAAGTGGCTGGCCTCTGGGCTTGATTTTGAGCTACAGCGGACTTCTCTATAATGAGTGGGCTCCTATCCCATTTCTGGCCTTGTAATAAGCCTATTTCAAAGGAAATGGCTGAAACTAAAATAAAAGCAATTACAAGAATAATCGGCTTTTCTTGCTCTTGTATTTTCTTCCAAAAAACTTTTATTTTTTCCAGCATATGGTTGACATTATAGCACGATTTGCTACAATAAATCCTGTTATAAAAAAATATAAATTTTCAATTTTATGGCTCATAGAAAAGCAGGTGGATCAACTCAATTAGGACGTGATTCTATTTCTAAGCGATTAGGGGTAAAAATCTTTGGTAACCAGGCGGTTAAGGCTGGTCAAATTATTATTCGCCAAAGAGGAACAAAATATCATCCCGGAAAAAATGTTAAGCGCGGAGAAGACGACACTCTTTTTGCTTTAAAAGAAGGATTGGTAAAATTTAGTTTAAAGAAAGTCAGAAGTTTTACTGGAAAGTTAGTGGCTCGCAGATTTGTGAGTGTAGAGACTACTAAATAATTTTTCAAAAGATATAAAAAATCCCCCGACTGAACGTCAGGGGGTTTTTTATTTTTGCAAACTAGCTCGAATAAATTCAACAAAAAGCGGATGAGCGTTTATAGGACGGGATTTAAATTCAGGATGAAATTGAGTGGCTAGAAAAAAAGGATGAGTTTCGGTAGGTAGCTCTATTATCTCCATTAGTTTTCGATTAGGAGATTTTCCAGAAAAAATTATTCCGCCTTTTTCTAATTTCTTGATGTATTCCGGATTAACTTCCCAGCGATGGCGATGTCTTTCGGAAATTCTATTTTTTCCATAAGCTCGGAAGGCCAAGGTTCCTTTAGTAAGAATAGCTGGGTAAGCTCCTAAGCGCATAGTGGAACCAAAATTTTGATCCTCTAAATTTTTCTTTTGTTCTGGCATGATATCAATAACTGGATTTTTTGTTTCTCTTTCTACTTCAGTCGTATGAGCATCTTTTAAATTTAAAACATTTCTAGCAAATTCAATAACAGCTAGTTGCATACCGTAGCATAAGCCCAAGAAAGGTATTTTATTTTCCCGAATGAACTGGATAGTTTTAATTTTTCCTTCAATGCCTCGGCCGCCAAAACCGCCCGGAATGACTATCCCATCATAACTTTTTAAATCTTCTAATTTTTCTGGATTTTTTTCAAAAGTTTCACTGTTAATCCAATCTATTTTTGGTCGAGAGCCATTTTTGTAAGCAGCGTGCTTAATGGCCTCAATTACACTGATATAGGCATCGGACAAAATGAAATCCCCGGTTCCAAAATATTTTCCTACAATTCCAATTTTAACTTCGGTGCGTGAACTTTTGAAATTTTCCACAAACTTTCCCCACTCATTTAAATTGCTTTTTTTGTATTTTAAATTGAGTTTTTTTAGAATTAATTTGCTTAATTCATCGTGTTCAAAATTTAACGGCACTTCATAAATACTATCAATGTCTGGAGCCGAGATGACATATTTTTCTGGGATATTGCAAAACATCGCAATCTTTTCTTTTCTTTTTTGATCAATAAAATTTTCACTGCGAGCGATAATTATGTCTGGTTGAATCCCTGTTCCATTGAGGGTGCGAACGGCATATTGAGTTGGTTTAGTTTTCATTTCACCGACTTTGGAGGGCACTGGCAAATAACTAACCATTACAAAAAGAGTATCTTCCTGGTGTTTTATTTTCATCATACGAGCCGCTTCCAAAAAAAGAATGTTTTGATATTCTCCCACGGTGCCACCAATCTCTATAATAGTGACATCGGATTTAGCTTTTTCGGAAGCTTTTTTAATGCGGTGAATAACTTCTAATGGAATATGCGGAACTACTTCTACACATTTACCTCCATATTTTAAATTTCTTTCATTATGAATAACTGTTTCATAGACTCGACCAGTAGTCATATAGTTATCTCGGGTCAAAGAAACATTTAAAAATCTTTCATAATTTCCCATATCCTGATCGGTTTCATCTCCATCATCCAAAACAAAAACTTCTCCATGCTCAGTGGGATTCATAGTGCCAGCGTCAACATTGATGTATGGATCAATTTTTAAGGCGGTTACTTTAAACCCCCGAGCTTTTAAAATAGTGCCAATGGAAGATGTGGTAATACCCTTCCCTACTCCGCTCATAACTCCCCCGACTACAAAAATGTATTTTCGGTTTTTCATATTAGAATTAAAAAATTAATTTTTACGATAAAAAGTCGCTTCCCCTGCGACTCTTTTTGGCCGATTTAGTTATTAAAATATGTCTTTACCCCTACACCCAAATATTTTTATTGGGAATAATGTTCTATACTGAAAATTTTTGTGTTTATGTTTTGGGTGTGGGGTTTATTTTTCGTTTTCACTTTCTATCACCAATTTCAGAAAAGATTCCAACCCATGGCCTAGCTCTATCTTAATATCATACTCCCCTATTTCTTTGATAGGTTCTGATAAAATAATAGATTCCTCTTTGATTTGAAAATTTTCTCGAGCTAACTCTTTGGCAATGTTTTTAGCCGAGATAGATCCAAAAAGTTTTCCTTCTTTTTCTTTGGCCTTAATTAACAACTCCTTGCCTTGTAGATTTTCGGCTAGAAGCTGATTTTTCTCTAAATCATCCTTTTCCTTTTCAACGATATTGGTTTTTTCTTTTTCAGATTTTTTTAAAGCAGAATCAGTAGCCATAGCCACCATTTTTTTAGGCAAAAGAAAATTTATGGCAAAGCCGTTAGAAACCTCTTTAACTTCCCATTTTTTACCGATATTTTTTATGTCTTGAAGTAGGATAACTTTCATATATTCATTATATCCGAAAAAAAAGTTTCAGGCAAGAAGCTAATTTATTTTCTCCTTAAGAATTTCTAGGGCTTTTTCCATCTGTGGGTCGCGATTATTTTTAAAATCATCTAGGCTTAAATCAATTTCTATATCAGGATTAATACCTTTTTCATCGATATAATTTTCCTTGGGTGTTAGCCATTTAGCGACAGTTATTTTGATGCTAGTTTTAGTAGGTAAACTAATTAATTCTTGGACTGTTCCCTTACCAAAAGATTTCTTGCCAATTATTTGAGTGCCTAAATTATCGTGTAAAGCACCAGCTAAAATTTCCGAGGCACTGGCACTGCCCTCATTAATTAAAATAACGGTTGGGAGTGAACTTAATTTGTCTCCTCCGGAAGTTTTTAATGTTTCTTTTTTTCCAGCATAATCTTCTTCGATGACCACTGAAGAATTTCTGGGCAAAAGTAATCCGGCAATTTTAACTGTCTGATCCAAAAAGCCTCCCGGATTGTTTCGAAGATCAATAATTAGGCCTGGGGAATTATGAGATAATATTTTATTGACTGCTTCGGAAAATTCTTTGAAGGTGTCTTCTCCAAATTTGTTGATTTTTAAATAAGCTAAGTTATCTTCCTTAAATTCCAGCTTGACACTGGCTACTAAAATAACATCACGAATAATGGAAATTTCTTCAGTTTCGTCTTGTCCCTGATGAAGAACGGTCAATTTTATTTCGGTTCCTTTTTTCCCGCGAATTAAATCTACCGCCTCATCAATAGAGGTGTCGGAAGTTAATTTTTCTCCGATTTTTAGTATTTTATCTCCTGCGCGTAAGCCGGCTTTCTGAGCTGGAGATTCATCTAATGGTGCAATAATGGTGAGAATATCATCCTTTATACCTAATTCTGCTCCAATACCTTCAAAACTGCCCTCCATATCTTGATTGAAAATTTTGGTTTCTTCCGGATCAAAAAAATTCATATAAGGATCACCGGTGGCCTTTAGCATACCATTAATAGAGCCATACAAAAGTTTTTGGGCGTCTATGGAATTTTTTCCAACGTATTTTTCTTTTACTAAATCCCAAGCCTTCCAGTAAAGGGAAAAATCAAGGTTTTGTTCTTGAGTAGGCTTTTGATTGGCAATGTTAGTAGAAATAATGGGCTTAGGAGAATCATCGATGGATGATTTTCCTTTTTCATAACCAATACCATAACCAGCGACAATTAAAAAAAGCGTAAAAAATAAAGATAAATATTTTTTTAAAAATTTTTCTCCTGTTTTTTTATAACCGCATTCTGGTAAGTTATTTTCCATAGGTATTTTTTTAGAGTTTTTCTTTATGGGGAGATGGCTGACCTAGGTATTTAATAAAATATTTTAGGGCGCTAGAAATGTGCAGCCAAGTGAGAGGATTGGAAAGTAGAAGCTGAATAGCATTTTTTCCAGCTGATCCTCGTCCGTGGTAATGATACATTTGGGAATTGGGGAAATAAACTACTGAGTAGCTGTTTTTCCAGAAACGTCGGCACCAATCTGTATCTTCTAAATACATTTTAAAACGCGGATCCATTAAACCTACTTTTTTTATGGCTTTTCTGGAAGTCATAATAGCGGAACCCATAATCCAATCTACTTCGCGGGTGTTTTGGCGATCAAAGTCCTTCATTAAAAAATAATCAAGGGTTTTTTGAGCAAAACCGAATTTTCCCAAAAAAGTTCGGCGGTAGATAATGGTGGTAGGTTTGTAGAAACGGAAACAGGAATATTGCAGAGTTTCATTAAAATTTAAAAGTTTCGGTCCAACTAGTCCAACGGAAGGATTATTTTCCAGATATTCTAGAAGTTTTTCAATTGATCGCTCAGTGGCTATGATATCTCCATTTAGAATAAAAATATAATCTCCCTGACTAGTTTCAAAACCGCGACGAACCAAAAATTGAAAGCCGACATTCTTTTGGCTGGGCAAAAATTTTATTTCCGGATAACTTTCTCTCATTAAGATTTCCGTATCTTCTTCTGTTTCACTGTCGGCTACGATTATTTCAAAATCGCTCAAAGTCAGATTATTTTTAATTGAATCAAGACAAAGCCGAAGCAATCCCGGGTTTTTATAACTGGTTACGATAATGGAAAGCTTCATTAGGTTTTAGTTTATTTTGGTTCAATATCCGATTGAGCCGGCAAAGTGAAAATATTTTCAGCCATCTCACGAATTTTGTCGTAGTTATCACCAATAGGCAAAAGGATATAACCGGCTCCATTACTTTCTTTGGGGCTATAAAGGAATTCCTCTCCACTATTTTCCAAAACCCGTTGAAATACTTGAGGATTATTCATTTCCCGATAAATATCAAAAAGTTTTTGAATTTCCCATATTTGCATATCTGTTCTAACGTTGTCTCCCAAGCTATTTAGCATTCCGCTAATCTTTGAAAAATCACTCAGGGTTCCAATGCTTAGACCTTTTTCTCTAATTTTTTGAATTACAATTTGTTGGCGCTTAGCTCTTTCAAAATCACTGGAAGTAGTACGAGATCTAACATAACAGAGTGCGGTTTCTCCATCAAGAGTTTGCGTTCCGGCCGGAAGGGAAAAATTGCCACCACATTCTATATCCGGATTAGTGCAAGTAGAAAAAGTTTCTGTTTTGTAACTTTTTCTTCCATCTAACTTTCGGCTAGTAACCACTTCTTTGGTTTCATATTTTCCAGTGGGCTTGGTAAAAACATTAGAATCACACGGGTGGGGTTCATTAAACTGTAATGGCTCGGAAAAAGATTCCTTAAGAGTTATTTCAATTCCGCCCAAAGTATTCACTAAATCAGAAAAACCTTTAAAGTTAATGCTAGAAGCATAATAAATAGGCAACCCAGTAATATCACCCACCACTTGCTTCATATCCGCTAATCCTTTACTCCTCTCTTTTTCTTCCCCAGCCGCATAAACAGCATTAATTTTACTTTTATTGGCCCAACCGGGATTGTTTACATAAAGATCACGAGGAATAGAAATTAAAGCTACCTTATTTTCTTGAGGCAGGATACTAGCCACCATAATAGTGTCGGCTAAAAGTCCTCCTCCGGGGACATTTTCTCCACGCATACCTAAAAGTAAAATATTAATTCTACCATCTTCTTCTCCTTTAAGAGTGTTTTTGACTCCCGGAATATTGTGAATGACAGACTGCAAAAGGCCTCCACCAGTTATTTTGTTCAGAGTTAGGCCAGTCTTAAAAGCCATCGCACAGCCCCCAATGATTAAAATAAGAATAATTGGTCCGGCGATTTTAAACCACTTTTTTTTATAAAATTTTTCTTGGGCGGGTTTATTGGAATCAGAAAACTTTTCTGTAAAATACATATTTTTATTTCTTAATTAAATTGTTATAAATATTTAAAATTTTTTCGGCTGCAGTTTCCCAAGAAAAAAACCGTAGCCGGTCACGACCGGACTGGCGAAGAGCATTTCTTAAATTTTCATCATTGTAAATATTATATATTTTTTCTGACAAATCAGCAACCTGTTTTGGATTAAAAAATAAAGCTCCTTTTTCCGCTACTTCCCGTAGGCTGGGAATATCTGAAGCTAGAACTGGAACTTCCTGACTCATAGCCTCTAAAAGGGGAATGCCAAAACCTTCATATAAAGAGGGAAAGCAAAAAAGTTGAGCTTTTCGAAAAACAGCCGATTTATCTTGTTCATCAATGAAGCCAGGAAAAATAACCTCATTTTTCAGAGAATACTTTTTTATTACCATATCAATTTGAGAATCATAATTATGGGCGCCTTTATTTCCGGCTAAAACCAATTTAACTCCAGGTAATCTATTTTTTATTTTAGCGAAAGCCTCAATTAAAAAAAATAAATTTTTTCTGAGTTGCATAGTTCCAATATAAAAAATAAATTTTTCCGGTAAATTATATTTTTTCTCAGCCAAAGCCATTTCTTGATCAGTGGCTAGTTTGGAAAAATTGTCAGAAATGGAATTATAAAAAAAATCTATTTTTTCATTCGGAATGTGATAATAATTTATTATTTCATCACGAGTGAATTGAGAAACGGTCAGAATTTTTTCGGCTCGCTTGAGGCTGATAGGAATAAAAATTTTTAGAAAAATAAGATCAAGAAGTTTGATTAATCGAGGAAAAAAGTTAAAAGAAATATCATGAATAATGGTGATTATTTTCACTTTCTTTGGCACAAAAAATGGAGTAATGTATTGCGTCTGATAAATGTCTACCGGATTACGCCGTAAATATTTCGGTAATGTCCAAAAATTCCAAACAAATTTATTCGAACAAGGCAAGGAAATAATTTTAAAATTATTTTTCAACTCAACTCCCAATTTTACTACTATACTATGTAGTATGGTAGTGTCGGTTATGTCTGTGAAAAGTGAATATTCATTTATACTGTCAATTAAAGCCAAATGCTTTACTAAATTAAAAAACACCACCTCATCGCCGGTTCTTTTTTTCCCTATATTTCTAATGTCTATTCCTATGTGCATTAAGATGGTTTCTTATTAATCAATCCAAGGGCCAAAAAGACCCATATAAAGCCTAGCAGAATCCCGGCATTAAACAAGTTGGCAGTAGTCAATCCAATTAATCCTAACAGTATGAATGCTGCCACAGTTTTATAGAGTTCATTTTTGGCGGAATAAAAATTTCTAATGGAGGATACTAAAATATAAATCCAAACAATAATAAAGGCTAAAAATCCTACAACGCCTGATCCTAAATATATTTCCAGAAATATATTACTGGAATTGAGGTCTGTTCCACGTTCGTCAGTTCCCAATACTTTTCCGATGCTCCCCCATCCTACTCCAAAAATTGGATGATCCTTAATTTCTGCCAAGGACTTTTGATAAATTTCTTGGCGAATATTCACATTGGGATCCGGGCGGTAAACTTCCATAATTATTTTGCCAGCACTTTTATTTGATTCAATGTCCTCTAAATTTATATGTTTGCAATCATGTTTCTTTAGTTCCTCTATATCAGCAATCGTTTCAGGTAAGACTACCCGTTTTTCGCAAGCGATAGTAATTTTTTGTAATCCTGTTCCAGTACTTTGTGCGCGATTAAAAAGCTGAAAACTAGTCAGATTGAAAAAATATACAATCCCAATACTACAAATTCCGGCTATAGCAAGATTTCGGAGTACTTTTGTAAATAACTTCCACTTCCAATTGTTACTTTTTAAATTTGTTAAAATTATTATCAAAAAAATTAAAGTAACTGTCGCCGCTCCCAACCAAGCACTTCGAGAAACTGTTAGAATTAATAAAATATATGAAGCCGTGAGTACTAAATATATTGTGTATAAAATAATTTTTTGTAGCTTATAATTTATAATTTCGTTAATAATTCCAGAAATAGCCGATAATTTTTTATTGAAATAATAAATAAAAGAATATAGGGTGGCTAATAAAAGTACCAAATACATTCCCAGCCAATCGGCTTCAAAAAACGTGGCATTAGGTCTTCCGGGCATAGTTTCAAAGGCATTACCGCCGAAAATAAATTGAATATTCTGCCAAATACCATAAAAAATAATTATTAGGGAAGAACTTAGGAAAAAAGGAACAATTCTTTTCAAATCATCTGCATTTTGAATAAAAGTCCGAGACAAAAAATAAAGAAAAACAAAAGAAAGAAAAATAACAGCCAGCTTTAAACTAGCCATTTTATCTGGTGAAGCGAAAGCACTCATAAAACTACTAATAGCCAAAAGGATAATTAAATAATCCGGCCATTTTAATTTAATCAATGGAAAATTAAGGCGCTTGGCCAAAAATCTGATTGCGATAGCCAAAATAGAAAGAGTGCCAAAAAATTGATAGGGCCGAATCATTATGCCAATTTCCCGTGGAGCTAAATTGATATTTTCCAATGCGATGGTCCCGATGAAGAATAAAAAGGCCCAACCAGGTCGGTAAAGAGCGAAAACCAAAATTAGGAAAACAAAAAACAAAAAATCACCCATTTTTTGGAAAGGTAAAACGCCCAGATTGGAAAGCAAAATCAAAAAGAAAACCAACAAAATATTGGTGTTCAGAAGCCCTAATTTAATTTTATTAATATTTTTTAAACGTTCAAACATATTATAAATTTTCCACAATATTCAAAACTTTTTTGACAAATTTATTCCAAGAAAAATTTTTGGCTCTTTCTTTTCCTCTTTCGGAAAGAGTTCGACGCAAATCTTCATTCGTCAAAACATTTTTCATTATCATTACCAACTCATAAATATCATCAGGATTGCAATAAAGCACCGCGTCGCCTCCTACTTCTGGCAAGGAAGAAGTTTTAGCTGTAATAACTGGAGTGCCTTGATTCATAGCTTCTAAAATTGGTAGGCCAAACCCTTCATATTTGGAAGGATAGACAAACATTGAAGCATTCTTATAAATAGCGGGTAAACTTTTTTGCGGAACAAAACCAATAAATTTTATTTCTTTGGTTAAATTGAGCTCTCTGGAAATTTTTTTTACGTCAGTGATCAAAGGTGCCATTTCAGGTCGTAGCTTTCCAGAAATTACCAATTTAGGAAAGTGGCCATAGAAGCTTCTGGAAAATTTATCCCGAAGAATCTTGTAGGCGCGAATAACACTTTCCGTATTTTTTCTGACATCCAATCCCCCACCGTGATAAATATAGCCGGGAGCTAATTTATATTTTTTTAAAACCCGAGCGTTGGTTTCAATGGAAACCTTTTTTTTGTAAATTTCATCTACATCCAGATAATTAGTGGCTATTTTTTTTGCCTCAATAACTAGGTGTTGAATCAAATCTTTTTCAGTCCGTTTAGAGATAGCTACAATTTTATCTGCTTTATCAATGGCTTTTTCTGTTAAATTCCAATAATATCGCTTGCGTGAATTATTGAGATATTCAGGAAAAAGTTTCGGAATAATATCTTGAACCACCATCAAGTGCTTTACCTTATTAGGTAATATGGTAGTGCATTGGTATAAACTAATAAAAATATCACATCCATCTTTTTTCACAATTTTTGGCAATAAATATTTTTCCCACCAAATTTTGCGGATCAAATCATCGCGTTTCCATATTGGCAAAAATACGCGCCTGGTAATATTTTCTGGTAAGTCTAAATCAAAATCCTCTTCCAAATACAAAACAAACTCATGTTTCATGTTGCATGTTTCATGTTGCACGATTAATTTCCTGAGGAAATTAATCGTTACCTGTCCAATTCCCGTATTCTCCTTGCGCACAAACGACGCGTTAATTCCGATTTTCATTACTCTATTTTATATCATTTTTGGGAAAATAAAAAGTTGCAAGAGTAAGCGACTTAAATGAAATGAAATATTTATACTAAAAACATTACGGCTAAAGAAACGGCGTAATATCCAAAAATTCCAGTCGTAACGATTACGGCCAAAAAAATAAATAGATGAAAGGCAATTTCTAGTTTGTCTGTTTCTCCCATAAAAAAGCAGCTATTTTTTAATAGAGAAAAGTAGCACATCAAAAGGAAGATGTCAACTAAAATAGAGACTTCCATAGAGGCCTCTATGGAAGTCTCTATTTTCAGGTGAAATAATGATTTAATTTTAGAAAAACGAATTTCAAGGGATATGGATTTCCTTTAGGGAGGATATTTTACTAGAACAAGTTTTTTTGATATACTGTAAACATTATAAAATAATAATTAATGGCCATTTTTTATGAAGCAAAAGAAAACAGTTTGCGTTGTTGGCTTGGGATATGTGGGATTGCCTTTGGCAGTGCGTTGTTCAGAAAAAGGCTATAAAATTCTAGGATTGGAAATGAATCAACGGAAAGTGGATTTGATTAATCAAGGAAAAAGTCCCATTGAAGAAAAATTTCTAGAAGAAAATTTGCCGAAATTTAAAGTTAAGGCTTCAACAGACGAAAAAATAATTAAAGAAGCAGATATTGTTTTGATTTGCGTTCCCACCCCAGTGGACAAAAAATTTTACCCAGATTTGAGTCCAGTTATTGGCGCTTCTGAAGCGGTAGCACGAAATTTAAAAAAAGGCGCTTTGGTGGTTTTGGAATCAACAGTTAATCCGGGAGTTTCAGAAGAAGTGGTTAAACCAATATTTGAAAAAGCGGGATATGAAATTGGGAAAGATGTTTTTCTGGCCCACTGTCCAGAAAGAATCAATCCCGGTGACAAAAAATGGAATGTCACTAATATCCCCCGCGTGGTTGGATCATTCGATGCTAAAGGATTAAAAATAGCCAAAGAATTTTATGAAAGTATTGTGGATGGTGCTATTCGCCCGATGAAATCCATTCGTGAAGCTGAAGCGGTCAAAATTGTGGAAAATTCTTTTCGAGATATTAACATTGCTTTTGTGAATGAGTTGGCCAGATCGTTTGAAAAAATGGATATTGATGTGAAGGATGTGATTCTAGGTGCCGCCACTAAACCGTTTGCCTTTATGGCTCATTTCCCCTCTTGTGGAGTAGGTGGACATTGCATCCCAGTAGATCCATATTATCTAATTGAACGAGCCAAACTTTCTGGTTTTAGTCATGATTTCTTAAAGTTGGCTAGAAAAATCAATAATTCTATGTCGAACTATACAGTGGAATTGTTACAAGATGCATTAAACTTGGCTGGTAAGCCAATGAAAAATGTGCGAGTGGGAGTGTTGGGAATTTCCTACAAGGCCAATGTGGATGATATGCGTGAATCCCCCTATTTTAAAATCATCAAATTATTGGAAGAATATAAAACTAAATATAATTCTTTTGATCCGCATGTTAAAAATAAATCCACAGTGAAATCTTTGGAAGAACTTTTGGAAAATTCGGACGCAGTTTTGGTAGTGACTGATCATAAAGAATTTGTGGAAATTAATCCAAAAATTTTTAAAAAGTTTGGCATTAAAGTTATTGTAGATGGAAAGAATTGTTTGGATAAGGACAAAATCCGAAAACTTGGTATAATATATAAAGGGATAGGGAGATGAATTACGAAGTAAGAATTATGAGTTACGAAGTATGGATGTTGGATTTTGAAATTAATATTAAAATTATATGTTCAGATTAATTAAATTAATAGTTTGGATTGTTGGGCTGATTGTGGTTTCAGCTTTTGTTTTGAATTATTTTGGTTATGAATATAATATGGATTATTTTAATCAGAGCAAAGCCAAATGCAAAACCAATCTTGATATTTGCACTCAAAATCTGATTGAGAACGGAACTAAGAATGCCCAGTGTGATATCAATTGTGTGGATCCTAAATTAATCATTAAGAAAAAATGACCTCTGGTCATCCTGAGCCAATTTCGTCTTTATTAAATGACGAAACGAGTCTCAGGATCTAAAATATATGAAATTAGTTGTTAATATTCCAGCGTTTAATGAAGAGGATAAAATTGCCGAAACCATTAAAAAAATTCCTCGGCAAATCGAAGGCGTGAATGAGGTTTTTATGCAGGTTATTGATGACGGATCAAAAGATCAAACTGCTCAAAGAGCTCGCGAAGCTGGCGCTGATTTTGTTTTTTCTCATCCGGTTAATCGGGGTATCGGGATTACTTTTAGAACCTCGGTTGGAAAGGCGTTGCGTAATGGGGCTGATATTATGGTTAATATTGATGCGGATGGACAATTTGATTCTAATGATATTCAAAAAATAATAGCTCCGATTTTAGCGGGAAAGGCTGATATTGTGAGCGCTGATCGCTTTGGAGATCATGAAGCAAAAAATATGCCCAGATCCAAATATCATCTTAATCGCATGGCAGCATGGATTATCGGAAAGTTTATGAATCATAAGATTAATGATTTGACTTGCGGATTTCGCGCTTATTCCCAAGAGGCTTTATTGCGCTTGAACCTGCCGGGAAATTTTACTTATACCCAAGAAACCATCATTGATGCCATTGGAAAAAATCTAAAAGTTCAGTGGGTTCCGGTAGAAGTGATTTATTTTGACGGAAGAAAATCTCGAGTGGTAAAAAGTGTTTACAACTATGTCAATAATAGTGCTCGCATAATTTTAAAAGCGGTGCGTGATGTGCGTCCGATGAAATTTTTCGGTATCCCCTCTTTGATAATGATTTTGATTTCAGCGGGCTTCTTTATTTATTTTATTTTAATGTATTTTCAGGATTTCAAAATCACTCCCTATAAAAATTTTCTTTTAGTGGCTATAACTTTTCTTTTAGTTGGTCTGCAATTTTTAGTTTTCGCTTTGATGGCGGATATGATTAAAAACAATCGCAAAATATCGGAAGACCAAATGTATCTTCTGCGCAAGGAAAAATACAAGAAATAATTTTTTATGAAAATACTTTTCATTTCTCGGGCTTATCCTCCAGTGGTGGGTGGAATTGAAATGCAAAATTATGGCATTGCCAAGGCTCTTGGAAAACTAACAGAAACCAAAATAATCGCAAATAAAAAAGGCAAAAAATTTCTGCCTCTTTTTTTACCGTGGCTTACATTGAAATTATTTTTTCTGATTCCGTCCTATGATGCGATAGTTTTCGGCGACGGAGTTCTGTCTCCAATTGGCGCAGTGATGAAATTTTTTTATCGAAAGCAAAAATATTTTTGTATCGTTCATGGTTTAGATATTACTTATGCTTCAAAAAATTCTTTTTTTGGAAAAATTTATAAATTTGTGAATATTCCTTCTGAAAAAAAGATGGATAAATTAATAATGGTGGGAAATGAGACTATTAATGAAGCGGTGAAAATTGGCATACCGAAGGATAAGTGCGTTTTTATTCCCAATGGATTGGACGCGAATGAAGTTTGTGAAAATCACTCCAGACCTGATTTGGAAAAATTGCTAGGGAGAAATCTTGAAGGCAAAAAAATAATTTTCCGAGGAGGGAGATTTGTAAAACACAAAGGAGTTGATTGGTTTGTGCGCAATGTTATGCCTAGATTGTCTGAAAATTATATTTTAGTAGTCGCCGGAGGAATGGTAGCTAAAAAAACAACTGGAGACACTAATGATTATGAAAATATTGAGAAAGCAGTTCAGGATTTGAATTTGTCCAAGCGCGTTATTTTGCTGACTAATCTGCAGCGTCCTGACATGAAAATATTATTCAGTACTTGCGACCTTTATGTTTCCCCCAACATAAAAGTGGCAGGATCAATGGAAGGATTTGGAATTACGGCCATTGAAGCCGGAGCTTGCGGAAAAGTTGTTCTAGCTTCCAATCTTGAAGGACTAAAAGATGCTATAATAGATGGGCAAAATGGTTTTTTGGTTGAATCGGAAAATGCCGAAGCCTGGATAAATAAAATTAACGAAACTTTGTCAGATAATTTTTCGAGGAAAGAATTTGGAGAAAAGGCTCGGCAATTTATTATCGAAAATTATAGTTGGGATAAGATTTCCCAAAAATATTTGGAAGAAATAAAAAAGACAATTTCTAATTAAAAATTAGTACTTTATGTTAACTTTTATTCAATCACAAGTATTATTCTATCTAGCCATAATTCTGGTGTTATTTTTGCCTGGGTATTTTTTGCTGTTGGCTATTTTTGGGAAAAAGGGCGGTTTGGAAAAAATAGAAAAATTCATTCTCTCACCTGCTTTGAGCTTAGTGGTGGTTGATTTTATTTTTTTTGTTTATAGTCGACTGCAAATTTCCATTACTCGATCTTCTTCTATTTTCGGAATTGTTTTGGTTTCAGCTATTTTTTTGATTATTTTTAAGCTACGCAAATTTTCTGAAAGTAAAGAAGAGAAAATTTTTGATTTTTCTTCTCGCCAGTTTTGGTTGGTAGCTGTTCTGCTTTTTCTAACTTTTTTTATAAAAACAGCCTATCTTACTCAAACTATTTTGCCGACCGCCACCGATATGGGTCATCATATGTATTGGGCCAAATGGATGGCTGAAAGTGGACAACTACCGACCTATGAAGGTATGCCAGATTTTATTATTGGCGAACATATTGTTTTTGGAATAGTTAATCTCATTAGTGGAGCGAGCTTTTTTTCTGCTTTTCCGACGGTTATCTTACACTTAATAAATTTGATGGGAATTTTAGCGGTTTTTCTTTTGGTGCTGCGAATTTTCAAAAATAAAAATACTGCCATTCTGTCACTACTTTTTTTGGGTGTTCTTTATGCGGTTGCCTCTCCCCAGTCAAAATTCGTCAGTGGAGGAGTAATTGGAAATATTTTTGGAAATTTTTTGATGCCAGTGGCTCTTTATTTTTATTTTCGAGCCTTTGATTTTTTTCAAAACGAATCCCTAACCCTTTCCTTGGCTAGAAAATTTTTGGCTTTAGCAGTTTTTATCACCTTCGGATTATTCTATACTCATCATTTGACCGCTTTTATTTTCATTTTTGTCTTTATTTTTACTATCCTGATTTTTTTGGCAGTTAATCTCAAAAATCTAAAAGAAATATTTGTTAAAATCAGGAAGTTGGTTTTTTCTCCTCCAGTATTGTCGGCTCTGGCCATTGGGTTAATCTTTTTTCTTTTGGTTTTTACGCCTAATTATATAAAAAATAATTCCGTTGAAACGGCGGTGGGCACACCAGAAAAAATAACCAGAACTGGATTAAGTTTAAATAACTTGAAATCGGCTGTTGGCGAACCTCGGTTAGCCTTGGGATTATTTGCCCTTTTGTTGATGGTGCTTAATTTCAAGAAAAAAAATGTTGGTTATGCGATTTTAGTGGCCTGGTTTTTGGCTATATTTTTAATGGCTACTAGGCCACAATGGCTCCTTCTTGATTTGCCTAGTAATCGAATTGGTAATTATCTTTCCTATCCCCTGGCTATTTTAAGCGCCTATTCTTTTTTCATAATTTTTTCCCAATTTAAAAATTATGTTTCCGGAACTTTGGCCAAGTTGACTTTTGTGATTATTTTAACCTTTGTTTTAGTAGGAGGGCTTTATGATTCGGCCGCCGCTTTTAAAAGAAAGGTGGAAACCGCTGAACTTATACAAACTTTTAACGCTACTGAATATTTAGCCAAGAATACCACTCCTACCGATAATGTGCTTAAAGATCATAATTATATAACCGGCGACGCGTGGATGAAATTGTTTTTTATGCGCGGTTATCGTTATCCTCTTTCACGCAGTTTTTTTAAGCGCTACGAAGATTCAACTAATCCTCGTGAACAATGCACATTATTGATGATTTCCAGCCCAGAATCAGAAAAAGGGCAAAAATGCTTTCAGGAGACGGGCGTTAATTTCTTGGCGGTTAATCCGGCTTTTGATAGCGACCAATTTAAAAGAAGTCGAAATTTTGATTTGCTTTATTTAAGCCCAGAAGTAGCTATTTTTAATAAAACCAATTAATCTTACTTATGCAAAGAAAAATAATTTTATTAATAGTTATTCTCCTCGTAGTCAGCTCATTCTGGCTTTTTGGGGCAGAAAAAAAATATTTTAATCCAAATTTTCAATCTAGCTGGTGGTCAATTTATTTTGGAAATCCAAAGGAATCCGAAATAAGTTTTGCAATTGAAAATCACAGCAATCAAAACAATTTTAATTGGGAAATTTTGGCTGGAGAGAGTAAGATAGAATCAGGAGAAATTGAAGTTTTATTAGGCGAAAAGAAAACAATAAATTTAGAAAATATAAATTTACCCAAAGAAAAAATAACTGTAGTTGTTTTTGATGGTATTGAAAAGAAAGAAATTTATAAGATTTTAAAATAAAAAATGGAAAATAATAAAAGAATTCTTTTAGTCACTCGTCCAATTACTCCCCCTTGGGATGAAGCTTCCAAAAATTTCGCTTTTTATTTGTCCAAAAATTTGGCCAGTTTCAATTTTAATTTATTAACCAATGGTCCGATTCCGGAACTTCCAGAGAATGTTACTCAAATTCCTATTTATTCTTCTAATCATTTTAGTTTATTGCAAAAAACTAAATTATTTCTACATCTTATATTAAATCGGAAAAAATATCCGTTAATGCATTATATTTTCACTCCCACTAAGTTAAACACTTTTTTAGCTAAATATTTTATTCAAAACGAAAAAACCAAATCTATTCAAACTATTGCCACCTTACGAGAAGATATTTATTCAGAAAATGAAATAAAAAAAATGATGTTTGGCAATTTAATCGTGACTTATTCGGAACATTCCAAATTAAGGCTAAATAGGATGGGATTTCAAAATGTGGAAAAAATATTTCCAGGTATTGATTTGGAATATTATTCCCCTGCTCCCAAAAAGACCTATCTGTTGAATCGTTGGGGTGTAAAACCGGATGAGTTTGTAATAACTTATCCTGGAGAATATGTTCGACTGAAGGGTATTGACGTAATTTTAGAAATGATGATGAAATTTTCTAAAATTCTTCAGGAGAAAAAAATAAAAATTATTTTTGCTTGTCGGATTAAGCATAAGGCAGATAAAAAGAAAAAACAGGAAGTAATAAATAAACTGGACCAAGCCGGAATTTTAGAGATGGCGGTTTTTACCGATACCATATTTGAAATGAATGATTTATATAATTCTTCTGATGTGATTATTTTTCCAGTGAATGATATGAGAGGGAAATTTGATATTCCCCTTTCGGCTATTGAGCCAATGGCTTGCCAAAAGCCGGTAGTGGTTTCTGATTTGTCTATTTTTTCCGAATTCGCCAATCCGGATAATTCGGTTATTATAAAAAGGGATGATCCAAAACAGCTTATGGATGCCATTCTTGGTCTCTATCACAGTAAAGAGGGGCGAGAAAAATTAGGCGAAAAAGCCAGAAAGTTCACGGAAGATAATTTTGATATTAATAAAATAGCCCAAAAATATCAAGAAATTTATGAGCAAATATAATATAAAAAATTTATCCGTTCACAAAAAAGAATTGAAAACCGACACTATGAAAGTGCCGGCTATTTTGCATGTTTCTGATGATTTGATGCCTAACGATGATACCCTGGCGGAAATCGAAGGTGTAGCCTCGGACCCGCATGTTTTTCGCCACGTTGTGGCCTTGAGTGATGTTCACAGCAAAAAAGGACGCAAAAATCCTACCGGAACCGTGGTAGCGTCGGAAAAATTTCTTTTGCCCCAAATTAATGACACTTCTCCCAACTGTGGAATGCGGTTTTTGAAAACCAATCTGACAGACGCGGATTTGACTCCGGAAAAAATTGATTTACTTTTCAATGAATTAATCAAAGCCGTTCCAACTAAAACCTATGTTGGCACCAAAATCCCCTATTCTTTAGTGATGGATATTTGTCGCAAAGGTAGCGCAGCAGTCAAAGATTTTTTTCAAACTAGAACTAAAAATGAAATTGAAAATACTTTTCAAAGCGGAAATTTTTTCTCCACCGAAGGTGGATCCGCCTATGGCGGAACCGACACAATTCCGATCGAAAAAGATATTCTCAACGCCATCCCTAAATTATTTTTGCATATCGGCCAATATCGCCTCGGAATTTTAGGTGCAGCTGGAAACCATTTTTTGGATTTAATGAAAATCACGGAGATTAAAGATCACGCTGTGGCGGAAAAATTTGGGATTAAAGTCGGTCAATATATATTTTTGCTCCATACTGGTTCAGGATTGCTCGGACAATATGCGTCGTATCTTTACACACCAAAAAGAAAAGAACATTTTAGCCAAAAAGTTATTCTTGAATTGGGGAAAATGTTTTTTGGCACTGAATATAAAAAGGAATTCAAAGAGTTATATAAAAAAATTGAGGGCTACAAAGACAAAAAAGAATATTTTGCTTATGACGCGGATAGTATTGAAGGAAAATTATTTCTGACTTCACACAATGCGGCGGCGAACCAAGGTTTTGCCAATCGCTCCATTCTCACTCATCAAATTGACCAAACGATTGAAAAAGTTTTTTGGAAAAATCCAGAATTCGAATTACTTTATGATAAACCTCATGTTTTCATCCACAAGGAAAATCATTTTGGCCGTGATGTTTTTGTTCATCGTAACGGCACCGTGCGAGCCAATGGTCCAGCCAGAATGGCAGATCATCCTTTGTTTTCGCAAACAGGTGAGCCGGTTTTTATTCCTTCATCGATGAGTACCCCCGCCTATTTGGCCGTCGGCACTGATGAAAATGAATCTACTTTTTTCTCAGCCAGCCATGGAACCGGTCGCAGAAAAGATCCTTTGACAGATACTGTACAAGATAAAGAAGCGCTGATGCAAAAAATGAAAGCTAGTCACGTGAAGCTTTTTAATGCCAAATCAAAGGGTGTGGTTCTGCAAGACCGTGGATATTATAAAGACGTGGAAGAAGTAATTCAAGGTATGGAAGAAAACAAAATCGTCAAAGCCGTAGCTAAAATGGAACCCATTGCGGTTTTAATGTATTAAAAATATGCAAATAATAACCATTTCTGGTTTAGATGGATCAGGAAAGTCCACCCAAATACAATTGCTCAAAAATTATCTGGAGTCGCAGGAAAAGAAAGCCTTCTATTTCCATGCGATTGAGTTTAGTTTGGCGAATAAACTGATCGGTCATAAAGCTTCTGGTTCGGCTCCGAGTGTTGTGATCGCGAGTGCAGGCAAAATATGGTTGCGAAAAATATTTCTTAAGATTGATTTATGGAGATTTAAAATGTTACTGAACAAGTTAAGTAACAACTATGATTATCTGATTTCCGATCGCTATTTTTATGATTCTATAATTAATATTGAATACTTATCTTATACAAAAAATCCTACTATCCTTAAGCCGGGCTTAAGGATAGTGCCGAAACCGGAAGTGGCACTTTATTTGCAAACTGATCCGGAGCAAATTATGCAAAGAGAAAGAAAACCAGATCAAGGTTTGGAATATTTAAAAACCAAAAAAGATTTATATGATAAATTTGCGCAAGAAGTTGAATTGAAAATAATTGATGGTAATCGGAATAAAGAAGAAATTTTTGAGGAAATAAAAAACTTATGTCAACTATAGCCAAGTCAGCCCTTTGGGTTACAATTTCTGAAATAGTTTTTAATCTCTCGGGATTTATTATCCACGCTGTTTTGGGGCGAGTTCTGGGACCGGCGGATTATGGACGTTATGGATTAGTCATTACTCTTACTACGATGATTATTATCCTCATTGGGAACGGTATTCCGACTGCTATGGCCAAGTATATTAGTGAGGTTTTTGAGTCCAGTTCCAAGACCGTCTTGAACATCAAAAAACGGTCTATAAGGCTTCAAATCCTGATTATCGGGGTAATTACTGCTCTCTTTTACCTATCCGCTCCTTTAATCGCTAATTTACTCAATGATGCTACTTTGACCCCTCTTTTCCGCCTTTCTACGCTTATTATTCCCGCCTTTGCGGCTGCTTCGTTTTATTTCTCCTATTATACTGGTCTGCATCAATTTAATACTCAAGCTACCCTCAAGACGGTGCGCTCTATTTTTCGAATAATCCTAGTTATTATTTTAGCTTATTTTTGGAGTGTGGAAGGAGCTATTTCAGGATATTTCGCAGCGCCTTTAATGACTTTTATTATTGCTGTTTTGATTGATAGGTTTTGGATTGGAAAAATGATTAAACAAAAAGCATTAGCCGAAGAATCTGGTAGATCCCTCGGGCAAGCTCGGGACGACAAGTCGTTTCCGTGGCAAAAATTGGTCAACTATGCTTGGCAGGTAGTGATTTTCTTTTTGGCATATGAATTGCTTATCAGTATTGATTTATATTTAGTGAAAGCCTTGCTTCGAAGTGATGAATTGACTGGAATTTATAATTCAGCACTCACTGCCGGAAGAATTCCTTATTATATTTTTTATGCCATGACCATTTTTATGTTGCCAATGGTTTCCAAAGCTAGTGCTAACGGAAATTTCAAGAATGCTGGACCGCTGATTGCGCAAGCTCTGCGAATGATGCTGATTCTTTTGATGCCGATGATTGTTTTGATGTCTTTTTATGCTACCGAAACTTTAACTCTGCTTTATGGAAAAAACTATGCCTCTGGCGCAATGGCGATGTCAGTCTTGGAATATGGCGTTGGCTTTTTGACTATTTTTTATGTTTTAAGTTTTGCTCTGAACGGTGCTGGAAAAACCAAACTAGCGATGGGAATTGCCACCATCGGCGTGATTGTAAATGTGATTTTAAATTACTTCTTGATTTTGCGTTTTGGGATTGTCGGATCAGCATTGGCAACTACTATCACTTCTTTTTTGATTATGCTCGTTGCACTTTTTTATATCAAAAGAGACTTTGGCGCTGGTATTAATTTTTGGGAATTTTTGAAAGTCGGGTTTGGTGGAATCTTATGTTTTGCAATTGCCACCCAATTGCCAACTGGAAGATGGTTATTTTTAATTAACTCGTTTATTATTTTTGTTATTTATCTGGGAGTGCTTTATCTTTTGAAAGGCATCACCAAAAAAGACCTGGAATATTTCCGAGGTCTCTTGAAGAGCCAAAAAAAAGAAGAAGTGGAAGCAGAACTTTCCGGAAACGAACCAGGAGCCTAGAAAAAATAATTTGAATTTACTACAAACTACTCACTACCAACTACTAGCTAGCTAGTAACTATTTATCACACCAATGATTAACGGTGATCTTGCCTCGCACCGCGATGTCATTAATAAACTCAAAATTCTTTCTAGCATAGTCTTTAGCATCAGCCGTGATAAAATCGTCATCATTATCCGCCCAAATAAACCACCCGCAAGAGTTGTTTTTTTGAATTTCAGCCAAACGTTCCCCAGTCATTTTTTTAATGTCTTTATCCTCTCTTTCGCCACCAAAAGTTTCCACCCTAGCATTAGCATCAGAAAAATAATAATTTCTAAACCAGCGAGTCACCAGAACATCCCCATCTTGCTGATGTTTTAAGTAATATCCGAAAACTTTTTTATAATTTGGGCTATCTGAGCTTGAAGTTTGACGATAAGTATTATTTTCCTGAAAAAAATAAGCATAGTTGGGAATAATTATAAGGGCGAGTATAATTGTTGCTAGTTCTATTTTTAGTTTATTCTGAGAAAATGTTTTTCCAAAAAATTCTGCCAAGAAATAAATTCCAGAAGCTATTAGAATAATTAAAAAGGATTTTATAAAAAATATGTATTGATCACCAACACTTCGATTCCAAACAAAAATAGCGAGAAAAAAAGGCACTACAAGTGATGAAACCAAAAACAGTGATTCCTTTTTATGATTTTTATTGAGATAAATTATTCCTAAGATCATTGTGCCAAAGGCTAGAATTGCGCTCGCATAATCCGAAAAGGCTCTAATAATATATGAGAAATGATTTTCAAATTCTATTCCCATTAAAATTGGAGCAAATTGTCTTGGAAAAGCCAGAAGGAAAATCACAAAAAGTGCACCGGCAAGAATAATATAATTTGAATAGCGATTTAACTTTTTTCCAGTTTTTCTGAATTCAATAATCGCATTAGCTATGATATAAACAAAAACAACCGGAAAAATATTAACTGAAAGGAGATGCAGATGAAGACTGACCAATCCAATAACCGCTAGAGGGATTAGGTAAACAAAATTAAGACCAGTTATTTTTTTCAATTTATCAATAATTGAGTATCCAAAATTCTTCTCACCCTCAAGGAATTGATAAAATAAATAGGAAAACATCAAATAGAATGGGAAAAGCATGGCATACATTCTGATATTTCGGTCAAAAATAATTCCTGAAATACTAATGGCAAACAAAAATGCGCTCAAAAGACCAATAATTCTGTTTTTGGTGAAAAATTTTGCGATAAAATACAATAAAAAGAGCGAAACAATACCCCAAAGGACACTGACTAGTCGAAAAGATGATTCTTTGGAGGCTGGCAAAAAGTTTAAAACTTTTGCAATTTGACCGTTATACATCCAAGCACGGATATAGTTACCTTCTTCCGCGTCTTTTTTGTTTCCAAAGTCAAAGATGGTATAGGCATAAGATCGGTCTTCGGATAATTTATTGAGATTAAAATCCCAGCGCCTCCACTCGCCTGTTTTAGCATAGCCGTAGGCGGTGTTGACGCCCAGAAATTCATCGGCCGAAAAAGACGTTCCAGAAAGATTATACACTCGCAAAGCCGTGCCTAGAAGTAAAATTAGGATAAAGATGACTAAGAAATTTTTTTTGATAAATTCCATAAAATTAAAAAATTAGCTAATTATAAATCTTCTTCATTAACATTATCACCCGCAGTCTCTTCGGAAAATAGCTCTTCCCAGGTATAGCGCTTGGGAACATTAATGCCCGTACTGATATTTTTTTCTTCATTAAATTCCTGAATTATCGCCTGAATGGATTCTGGTTTTGGAATAAGACGTAAAACTAGCAGCGTTCCGAATTGTTTTTTTTCAATAAGATTATAGTCTACATTATATTTTTCGATATCTTTATCAAAATTAGAAAGGGTAGGATAAATCAGAAAATAATTACCTTTTTCATATATTTTAACATCTCGAAAGTCATCTCTTGGTATTTTGATTTGCTCTAAATGATATAAAAACGATCTTCTGTAATAGGCATCACTATTGATATACACAGGGTATTTATTTTTTTGATAAATTTCTTTGACGTAATCAATTATCATCAGTTGTTGTTCCAGAGTAACTCTATTTTTTTCTTTTAATATTCTGTCGGACGTAGGCTTAAAAGATTCTCGAGGAGTGTTTTCCAATTGCCAAAAACGTTCCTTGGTATATTTGAGGTTACTAATAGTTAAAAATAAAATTAAAAGTATCCAAACCCATTTTCCATATTTTATTTTTTTGTCTAAAAAATCTAGAACTATTCCCAAAAAAATAAAAGGCGCTGGTACAGCTAGAAGAAAAAATCGTGGCGAGATGTCAAATGCCAGTGAAAGAAGAACTAAGTAGACCAGCCCAAACCAAAAGAGCCCAAGGATCAAGAAGTCTTTTCTTTTGTGATCTTTTTCGGAAATTAGACTTTTGAAAAAAAGTATAAGGGATGCGAAAAACAAAAACAAAGGAAATATGCCCCATAAAATCGCCTTTCGACAATTTGATGGGCAACCAGCTTTGATTTCCGGAAGATTAACCTTTTTAATTTGATAAAAATTATTATTTTCCGATCCACTTAATATCAGAAAATTTCCCACTGAAATTTCTTCATAGGCTCTGAGAATTTTTTCTGGAAAAGTTCGTTTGCTTTTGGATGATTTCCATGAAACTGCTTCAATAAATTCTTCATAATTAGCTCCCTTTGTTTTTATTTCATTTATAATAAAGGGCGTATATAAAAATAAAACTATTATGGTAGAAATAATCCAAAATTTCCACGTAATTTTTGGACGCTTGATAAGTAGAAATATAAGAAAAATAATTGGATAAGAAACAAAAGCTAAAAAATGAAGCTGAGTACTCACTGTTAACGCAAGAACACTAAGGGCTAGCCACAAGCCCTTTCTTTTTTCTTCACGATCAACTGTGCGAAGTAACGCATAGAAAGTTAAAATTGAAAAGAACATTAAGGGATTAGGATTCCAAGCAAAGCGCGAATGCAGTACCATAAAAAGAGAAACGGAAAAAAGCAATGTTAGCGATAAAGCTATTTTTTTTCTGAAATAGCGTAAGCAAAAAAAATAAAAAATTGGAATAGCCGCTATTCCCAGAATTAGGTTGAAAACTGCCATGCCAGATGGCGTGTTTCCAAAAACAAGCGCACTAGCATATTCCATATAATAAAAAATTGGGCCTAGTCGTAAAAATGTTCCTCCTGCTCGCGGTCCTAATAAAGGAAGGTTATCTATGCCATTTTCCACTACAAAAGATATAATTTTAGCGTCTCGGGATTGATCCATCTCAAAATGAAGCCAGTCTGAGAAATGATAAGAACGCAAAAAAGCGCCGATTAAAATAATAATAACAAAGGCGACTAGGTATATTTTATTTCTGGTCAGTTTTTCAATAAAGTTGAACATAGAGCTTATATATATTATAATAAAAAAAAGTAATATTGTATATATCTGTATGAAACTACTCGATAAGCTATATGGAGTTATCTTAGAAAAAAAATTATATTTTTTAATTTCTTTCCTTTTGGCTGTTCTCTCAATAATGTATGTTCAAAATAAAGCTCATTTTTTAGGACCGGAGACAATTATTTCCAATAAGGTTATTTATGGAATTTTCTTTATCTTATTTTGCGTAGGGATAGGAATTTTTCTTTTTTTCAATACCAAATGGGGTAAAATAAAACATAACATCTTCACAGTAATACTTATTTGGCTACCATCCGAAATAATTTTTTTATGGGGAATTTCAATCAAGGGAGAGTTTAACAATCTTATTCACCTAGGAGTAGGAGTTTATATAATCTTAATAGGCGCTTTTATTTTGGGAAAATATTATTTTAAAAATATACGAAGCTCCGAAAAGAAAATAAATATAAAGGAATGGATTAAACAGCAAGGGTGGGTTTATCTATTTTTGGTGACCATAATAACCTCGATTTTTTTCAGCTTTGGATTTCATAATATAGAAAAACAAGCTTTAGTCGATGAGCCACTTTGGCTCTATAAACGTATTCCTAAATTTTGGAAAAATATAGCCGAAAAAGATTGGCTAAATACTCGTGTGAGTGATAAGCCCGGAACAACGGTGGCCTATCTTTCTGGTGTTGGCCTTCTTTGGGAAAATCCCAAAGAATATAAATCTATAAAATGGCAAGGATTTATTTATTCAAATCCTAAAAATTTGGAGAACCTTAATCGAGCCATGAGGGTGCCACTTTTTATTTTTATCGTTTTCTCATTACCATTATTTTATTTTTTGACGGAAAGGCTTTTGGGAAAAACGGTAGCTCTCTTTTCATATCTATTTATAGGATTATCCCCTATTCTATTAGGAATGTCACGTATGATAAATCCTGACGCTTTACTTTGGCTGTTTTTACCATTATCTTTTCTGGCTCACTTAAATTTTCTAAAAAATCGTAAGCTACTATATATTTTTCTAACTGGATTGTTTTTAGGGTTGTCTCTTTTGACGAAATATGTTTCTAATATTTTAGTAGCCTTTTTTCTCGGAATGATATTCTTAGAATATATTTTTAATAAAAATAATACAGAAAAAATTCAAGCCTATATAAAAAAATCTTTAATTGATTTTGGTTCCATTGTTTTCATAGCGCTATCGTTTTTCTATATTCTTTATCCGGCTGTTTGGTTGAAACCGAAGAGATTATTAATTGCCACGATATATAGTGAAGCCTTTGAAAAAAATTGGCCTATCTTCGTGGGTATTATTATTTTTCTTATAGCGGATTATATAATTTTTAAAAGTCGTGGTTTTGAATGGGCTTTTAATAAATTAGAAGAAATTAAGTATGAACTTGGTTATTTAATCACGTTCTCTTTTTTGTTGGGGATCGGTTGGGCGTTGTTTAATACTTACTCCGGAATGCATTTTATTCCTTTTGAAGAAATTTTAGCCTCTCCAAAGTCTGCCTATTCTAAAAATGGCTTTCTAGGGATTTTTTCAGCTAATTTTTATCCCTTGATCTTCGGAATTTCTCCGCTGGTCTTAACTTCGGTGATTTTTTATGGTATGTTTATTCTCAAAAAAAATAACCTGATTTCGGAAAAGTTAAGGGTAGCCATTTATTTAATTACTTTTACACTTTTTTATTATTTTGCTTCCACCGTTAGTCATGTCGGCGCCACTGTTCGCTATCAAATCATTATTTATCCATTGATTTTTATTTTGTCTGCTATGGGAATAGAAAATTTTCTTCTTTGGATGAATAAATATCTAAAATATTCAAAAAAAGAAATTATTTTAGCAACTCTAATTATAATTGTCAGCTTGGTTTCTTTGTTTAAATTAAATTCCTTATATTTTAGCTACGCTATTTCTTTGCTTCCGGAAAAATATGTGCTTAACCTGAAGGATATGGGTGATGGATCCTATGAAGCGGCAGAATATCTCAATAAAATTCCTGAGGCCTATAAATTAAACATCTGGTCTGACAAGAGTGGGGTTTGCGAATTTTTTATAGGAAATTGCTCTGTCAGTATGGATTTCAAAAAACTTATGCTCAATAAAACAAAGTTTGATTATTATGTTGTTTCAGTGGGAAGAAGAGCTAAAAATACTCGTGATATTTTAAATAAAGTAAATAATAACGCAGAATATTTGGTTCGTTTTGACAAGCTCTATGATTATGAAAAGCCGGAATATCAAATAAATTTAGGCAATCGCAAAAGTAATTATATTAAAATAATAAGAGCCGAAGATATTGATATTAGTTATATAAAATAATAATAAAATTCCGTGATTTTAAAAAATCCCAAAAAACAGCAGGTAGTAATTTATGGGTTTGTTTTTTTGTCAGCAATCTTATTTTTTGTTTTTGGATTATATCATTTGGAGAAGTTTGAAACGGTGGATGAACATTTTTGGAAAGGTGAACGTGTTCCACAATATTGGGAAGCTCTAAAAAATCAAAATTGGAAAAAGACCTATATTAATGATAAGCCGGGGGTATCAGTGGCCTTGATTTCGGGTGTAGGGCTATTGGCTGAGCCGAATCCAGAAGAACATCGCATACGCGATTCAAAAATTACTGAAAATGAAAATTATACGGTTTATGACTCAAATAAGACAGACAAAATAAATTTTTCTCTTCGTTTTCCTATATTGCTTTTCAATGCTCTATTTTTAGTTTTTTCTTTTGGATAATTAAAAAAATTACAGATAATGATTGGCTAGCGTTATTAACAATGGTATTCATGGCGCTTTCCCCGATTTTAGTGGGTATGTCACAAATTATAAACCCTGATGCTCTTTTTTGGGTTTTTTCTTCAGCTTCAATTTTTTCTTATTTTGCACTTCTCAAAACCGATGAGCGTAAATTTATTAGATTAACTGCCCTATTTTTGGGAGCTAGTTTGCTCTCCAAATACACCGCTAATATTCTTTTTCCGCTCTTCATATTAATGTTTTTTTCTGATTTAGTGATTAATTTTTCGGCGATAAAAGATAAGCAGGGCGTGAAAGAATATATATTGAAACAGTTAAAATATTTTTTGATAATTACGCTTGCGTCGGTGGCTATTTTCAGTCTGTTTATGCCGGCGGTCTTTATTAAAATTAAATATCTTTATAGGGGAACTATTGGTTCGCCAGCTCTTGAATCAATCTTTTCCATAATAATCGCATTTTTAGGAATATTATTGTCCGATGCGCTTTTATTAAAAAGCAGAGTCATAGAAACTATGGCTAAATTTTTTAGCAAAAATAAACAGATTATTTTCAAAATAACCGCTTTCGTTTTATTGGGTTTTTTTATATTTATATTGATCAATCCTTATCTAAAAAATCCCATAGTTCCCCTTAGTGATGTGAAAGAGGAAGCTTTTATTGATAAGGATCTTATCTTTCCAATGTTGGCGGACTATAATCCAATTTTAAAATTAATAACCAAAGTAGCTATTGAAATTCAGCCGTTTCTTTTTTCTCTAACCCCAATTATAATAATGGCTATCTTATTTCTCTGGGGAAAAATGCTATTTGGAAAGTTAGAGCAATATCAACTCCCGGTTTTTATTATTACCTTTTTTACTTTATTATATTTTGTGGCTACCCTATTTTCCGGCGTGTTAGCTAATCCAAGATACAGTATTATCCTCTATCCTCTTTATGCTTTCTTAGCAGCGGTAGGAATTTATGAATTCAGTAATCTAACTAAAATTAAAAAAATATTATTTCAAAGAAATAATATTTGGATGTTTTTAATAATCATTATTTTTTCGGGAATTTTTTCTCTTTGGAAAATAAAACCTTTTTATTTAAATTATGAAAGTTTTCTTTTACCAAAAAAATACGTCGTAACTGATGCTTGGGGCTATGGAGAATATGAAGCGGCACAATATTTAAATTCTCTTCCTAATCCAGAAAAATAATCATCTGGTCTGATAGAAGTGCCATCTGCCAATTCATCAAGGGAAAGTGCATCAGAGATTATAAAATAGATCTTTCAAAAACTATTCCAGATTATCTTGTCATAAGTCGACGAGGAGAAATTCGTCATAAATTCGAATGGCGCTATCCAGAACTAGTAAAAAAGGGCAGTCTCGACTATTATACTCTTCCATCAGTTTGGAAGATTAATATCGGAGGGAGACCAGATAATTTTGTCAAAATAATAAAATCCGAAGAAAAAACTGATTAATCTTTATTTTTTAGATAAATTGGTAAGGCCGAGAAACTCAAAATCATTTGCAAAAATCGGCTTAATAAAGCCACGGTTATAATTAGAGAACTACTAATTCCAAAAACGCCGAAAAAGGTGACGTAGGCCCACTCTTTAACCCCGATATTATTAATACTAATAGGGATAGCTGAAATAATACTGACCAGAAAAATAGCCGAAAGATAGTCCAACATATTCATTTTAATGCCCAAGGCCCAAAAAAGGATTCCATTGGAAACGGCTACTCCAATAAAAGAAAAAACACTCCCCCATAAAATGGAGCGAATAAGAATACGAGAATTTCCGTTATAGCTAGATAAATCTCTTAAGAAAGCAATAAACTTTAAGGGTAAAATTTGCTTAGCGCGATCTTTGAATAAATTTATTCTTCTCATCTTAGCTAGGGCAATATCAATTCCAAAAGACAAAAGAAGTAACACATTGGCCAAAATAAGAATATCGTGCTTTAAAACGCTTTTGTAATTAAA
Organism: Candidatus Moranbacteria bacterium CG10_big_fil_rev_8_21_14_0_10_35_21; assembly: GCA_002773095.1. Taxonomy (GTDB): domain Bacteria; phylum Patescibacteriota; class Minisyncoccia; order Moranbacterales; family UBA2206. Next base: position 27,321 of record PFCG01000018.1, on the reverse strand, counting down.
AAAAGCAAAAACAAAAGACAAAATAGTAGCTCCCACAAATCCGGTAATGCGATCCATTACTACGCTTGAAGCGGCTTCGGTATATTTTTGTTCTGGCTTTCCGATTTGATAGGCACGGTAAGTATCTCCTCCGACAAAAGAGGGCATGACATTATTAATTAATGTTCCGGTTAAATAAAGTTTAAAGAAATTCCAATAAGAACTTTGAATACCTCTAAATTGGGCCAAAATCTGCCATTTGTAGGATGAAATAAACATACCTAGCAAGATGATTGAAAAATAAACCATTATTTCGCCTAGACTTATTTTTTGTAGATAGAAAAAAATTTCATTCCAATTAACATCCAAAAAAACCCAAATTAAAAATCCTAAGCTGATGATTAGTTTAATAAAAATTTTTAAATATTTTTTAGAAGTCGGCGATGACATCGTTATAAATTTTATAATACTTTTGAGTTACTTTTTGCCAACTAAAATTTTCCGATAGTTGGCGACTCTTAATTGACATTGTTTCTCTTAATTTTTGATTATTGATCATTATTTCTAGTTTTTTGACCAAATCATCTGGATCTTTCATTTTTATAATAAAGCCATTTTCTGCATCTGAAACTAATTCTTTGGTTCCGCCGGTATCGGTAGCGATAATGGGTAAGCCACTGGCAATGGCTTCCAGCATAGTGTTGCTCATACCTTCGTTCAAGGATGGCAAAATAAAAACATGGGCGTTTTGGTAGTAGCGAGGCAGTTGATTGTGAGAAATTAAACCCAGAAAAGCAACTTGTTCACTAAGATTATATTGAGCGGAAAGTTTAATGAGTTCTTCTTTTTCATTTCCCTCTCCGATTATTTCTAATCTAATTTGAGGGTATTTTTCTCTTAAAATTTTTACTGCTTCTATAAGATAACGGATGCCTTTTCTAGGTGTAATGCGAGAAACACAAATAATTTTAAAAATATTTTCATTACGAATATTATTTTTGAGAGGATAAAATTCTTGAGTATCAATGCCATTATAAACTACGCTGATAGATTTAACTTTTTCGGTTTTTTCAGCCAATTTTTTCAAACCCTCACTATTGGAAACTATTCGGGAAGCATCCTTCCAAATAGTTTTTATTAAAGGAGTAAAAAGTTTATAAACCAAGGAAAATCTTTCTGAATAACCAGGGACGTCCGCTCCCCTCAGGGAAACTATATAGGGGATTTCAAACCTTTTTCTTAGACGTTGAGCCAAATAGCCACAAGGAATAGAAAAAAAAGCATGAGTTAAATCGTATTTATTTTGACGCGCCAGTTTGAGGGAAAAATGGTAAGCTTTCCAAGAATAAATTAAAAGATCTTTTTGCGATTGGAAATGGAGATTGTTTTTGTCTTTACCAATGGGTAAGCGATGAATAGTAATGTTGGATCCGATTTTTTCCAAATGATATTCGGAATTGATGGAAGAAGTTATTAAGTCAACTTCCAAATCGGGAATTTTAGCAAATTCTTTGAAAATATAGGCAGTAGCATTGCCCGCTCCCCCGCCTAAAGGTGGATACTCGTAATTAAAGAATAAAATTCTAATCATGTAACATATAACATGAAACATATAACACTTGCATGCAATTTTTAATTTTGTTACATGCTATATGCTTTATGTTTCATGGAGTTATACTCCTATTCCAAAATACCTAAATCCTTCACTTTCCGATTCAGTTTTATCCAAAATATTTCGTCCGTCAATAATTATTTTCCCTCTCATTAATTTTGTCATTTTCGGATAATCTGGATTGCGAAATTCGTCCCACTCGGTCATTATAATTAATACATCTGAATTTTTTAAAGCGCTATATGGATTAGGGTAGTATTTTATTTTTTTAGAAGAAAAAACCTTTTTCATATTGGCTTCCGCCACCGGATCAAAGGCTAAAACATTTCCTCCTAAGGCTAAAATATTTTCAATCGTATCTAAAGCTGGAGCTTCTCGGATATCATCAGTACGTGGTTTGAAACTTAGTCCCCAGAGAGTAATATTTTTACCTCTCAAGGTTCTTAGTTGCTTTTTTAAAATTTCAAAAGCTTTTAATTTTTGTTTTTGGTTTACTTTATCCACGGCAGTCACAATTTCAAAGACATAGTCATTTTGTTTGCCGGTGTGAATCAGAGCCTTTATGTCCTTAGGAAAACAAGAACCACCATAGCCGATTCCGGCTTGAAGAAAGCGATTGCCTACGCGAGAATCCAGACCCATTCCTTTGGAAATTTCCTTAACATTCCCTCCGACTTTTTCACAAAAATTGGCAATTTCATTAATAAAAGATATTTTAGTGGCCAGAAAAGCGTTAGAAGCATATTTTATTATTTCAGCACTTTTAACATCAGTAAAAATAATAGGACGTCCGATTCTAGCAATGGGTTTGTATATTTTTTCCATTAATTTTTTAGCTCTCTCCGAGGAAATGCCAATCACTACTCGATCCGGATTAAGAAAATCTTTAACGGCCGCACCTTCCCGCAAAAATTCCGGATTGGAAACTGCATCAAAATCAATATTATTTTTGTTGTATTTTTGGATTATGGCTTTGACTTTTTCTGCCGTGCCCACTGGAACTGTGGACTTATTAACAAAAATTTTATAAGCATTGATGTATTTTCCAAAACTTTTAGCGACGGTAAAAACGTATTGAAGATCGGCCTGTCCGGTTTTTTTGTCTTCTGGTGTCCCAACCGCATTAAAAATTACTTCGGATGACTGAATGGCTTTTTTGATATCGGTAGTGAAAAACAAGCGTCCTTCTTTAACGTTTCTTTTTACTAATTCTTCCAGTCCCATTTCATATATGGGGATGCCCCCTTTTTTTAGGCTGTGGATTTTATTTTTATCAATGTCAGCACAAATTACGTTGTGTCCCATTTCAGCCATACATGTTCCAGTGACTAAGCCAACATAACCAGTACCGATGAAAGTTAAATTCATAAACTCATGAAACATGAAGCATGTAACTTATAACAAACAATTATTTTAGTTTATCCTCAATCCCCTTAATTGTTGTCCACAACATGGCTCCTATTTCTTCTGATAAATTAATTAATTTCGTATAATCATTTTTTGTGATATATGCTTCTCGTTCTGAAAAAAATAAAAGGTATTTTGTTTCCTTTAATGATCCGTAAGACATTTGTAAAAAATTTTTTAACTGTTTATCTCCCGACCTTGCATAGCCTTCTATATAATTTAATACTACCGACAATGAGGCCCTGCGTATTTGGGAGGTAATTCCATATATCTCATCTCTTGGAAATATTTTAGTGACTTTATATATCAGATAGGCAAATTCGTCTAATTTTTGTTTTAAATTTTTATGAAAATCATTGTTCTTTGTTTCACGTTTCATGTTATATGTCTTATGACTGTGCGATATTTTTGATAGAATAGTTCATCGATTTTCGATTTTTATAATAATTCTTGACAGCAATATCTGCTAGCAGTCCGGAGACAAAAAGCTGAACCCCAACTAGGATTAAAAATATTCCAATAATTGGCCAGATTTTTTCGGAAAGTGATTGATGATAAAATATTTTAGCAATAGCCATCCAAGCTAAAATAGCGGAACCTAAAAGCGATAGCATCATACCTGTGCCTCCAAAAAGGTGTAATGGTCGACCGGAATATTTTCTCCAAAACCAAACGGATATCATATCTACGAAACCTTTTATTCCGCGTTTCCAATTGTATTTGGTCTTTCCATGAATTCTAGGAAGATGATTAACTTTAACCTCCCCTATCTTAAATCCTTGTAATTTTAAAATAGCTGGAATAAAACGATGCATTTCTCCAAATAAATCCACATCTTCAAAGCATTCTCTTTTGTAGGCTTTCAGACTGCAACCTGAATCATGAATATTGTCCTTAACTAAAATTTTTCGCAAAAGATTAGCGGTGCGGGAAAATATTTTTTTCATTAATGAATCTCTTCTTTTCCAGCGCCATCCGGAAACTACGTCAAAACCTTTATTCATTTCTTCAAGCAATAATTTTATGTCAGCCGGATCGTTCTGTAAATCTCCGTCCATAGTGATGATAATTTCTCCATGCGCATTTTTAATTCCAGCATCAAAAGCAGCAGTTTGTCCGAAATTTCGGCGAAAGCTAATTAATTTTAGCGGAGTTAATCCGGCGCACATCGCGATGGTATCGTCAGTGGAACCGTCATCAATAAAAATAATTTCAAAAGTTTTGCCAAGATTTTGGCAAGCCGAATTTATTTTTTGATGCAATTCTTTAACGTTTTCTGCTTCGTTGTAGATCGGAACAACGACTGATAGTTGAAATTTATTAGTCATAATATTATAAGTTAAATACTTTTATATTTTACCTCAAATCGGCTTTAAAAACAAGTTTGGATTATTTATTGAAAATAGGCATGAGTTGTGATAAAATTGAATAGATAATCAATATAGTTTAAAGCCAAGGAGAATTTTAGTGGCGGGCGGGTCGGAGTAGTTTACTAATTATTAAAAAACTTAATTATGTCAAGAATCTTAGTAACAGGTGGAGCAGGGTTTATCGGCTCCCATTTATGTCGTAGACTTTTAAAAGAAGGAAATGAAGTTCTTTGTGTGGATAATTTTTTTACCGGTAGTAAAAATAATATCTTGGATTTGATGGATGATAAAAAATTTGAACTGATTAGGCATGATGTGGCTTTTCCTCTTTTTTTGGAAATTGACCAGATATATAATTTAGCCTGTCCAGCCTCCCCTATTCATTATCAATATAATCCGGTGCATACCACCAAGACCTCAGTCCATGGCGCTATTAATATGTTGGGGTTAGCCAAGAGAGTGAAGGCAAAAATTCTTCAAGCTTCAACCTCAGAGGTTTATGGCGATCCGGAAGTGCATCCTCAGCCGGAATCCTATTGGGGGCGCGTAAATCCGGTCGGAATCCGTTCTTGCTATGATGAAGGTAAGAGATGCGCGGAAACCCTGTTTTTTGACTACTGGAGGCAACATAAGCTGGATATAAGGGTTATACGCATATTCAACACCTACGGGCCAAATATGCACCCTAATGATGGTCGGGTGGTATCTAATTTCATCGTTCAAGCGCTTCAAAACAAGGATATAACCATATACGGCGATGGATCACAAACTCGTAGCTTTCAGTATGTGGATGATTTAATTGAAGGTATGATTAAAATGATGAATAATGATCAGAATTTCATTGGGCCAGTAAATATTGGCAACCCGGGTGAATTTACTATTAAAGAATTAGCCGAAAAAATTCTGGAGATGATTCCGGAATCTAAAAGTAAAATTATTTATAAAGATCTTCCTCAAGACGATCCTAAGCAGCGGCAACCGGATATAAAATTAGCCAAAGAAAAACTTGATTGGGAACCGAGCATAAATTTGGAAGAAGGTCTAAAAAAGACCATAGATTATTTTAGGCAAGTTATAAAGTTTACCCTGTGAAATTCCACCGAAGGCGGACCGGCAAAGCCGGATTTCACTGGGTGAATAAAGTTATAATGTTATAAAGTCTATCATTAATCTATCCTTAAAAAGAAGTTCAAGGATTTTCAGCTAAAATTATAACCTATTCTAAATCAAAAAGCTTGGTGGCTATTGTGGGCGCTTCTTGAATAAAAAATTTTTTTACTTTTTTCCAGCTTGACTTGAAATAAATTTCCGGATCAGGATCATTTTCTGCATCTTCAAAAAATACCAAGGATTTTATTATATGATGATAGTCATGCGCAACCGATGGATATTGAACTTTTAATTTTTTGATTAAATTTTTTAGTGACTCAACGTTTTTTGCGCACCAATAGAGATCGAAAAAATCTCGTTTCTTGCCTCGTTGAGAAATTGCGATGATTTTCATAACTGCTACATCAAGTGTCCGAAGTATTTTTACGTATCCGTAACTTATCATTTCTTGCTTCGGAATAAAAAAAGGATACGCGATAAAACTGATTTTTGCTCCAAACAATTCCCCATATATTGTGCCCTCTTTTTGTATTGTCGTTTTCCAATTTTTATTCTTAAGAAAATAAGTGAGAAAGTTGTTAGTATCAAAATCTTTTTGTTGCGTAAAAAAATCTAGATCGACTGATTTTCTATTGCCGACTTGAATCGCGAGCGCAGTTCCTCCAGCCAGATACCATTTTGTTTTTTCCATCCAAGCTTGTTTAGACAAAAAATCCAAAGCTTTTTTGGTCGCTCTAGGCAGTGTAGAAAATTTTAAAGTTATTTGTTTTTCAGTATTAGAAGCCATAAATTTTTTGTTTGAGGCATTAAACATCTTGATTTTTCAACTACCTTTTTCAATAATTCTTTTCCATAAAAATTCCAAAGCCACTTGACTTCTTTATCGTTTCCGAAATCTAAAATACGCTCAATGACATATTGGGCGTTTTCTTTGGTATCTATTTTTACGGGATTAGTATCCCAAAATAACGTTTGTCTAAATTTCACTCCGTTAAATTTTATTTAATTAAAAACTTTAAACGCTTGGCAAAAATCACCTTCTATGGCCCCGTTTTTTCAATTTCGAAAAAATATTTAACGGGGTTCATCTCTTTCTATTTTAGCACAAAAACACTAAAAATACAAGCAACAGTTATAAAGTTATCAAGGTATAAAGTTATAATGTTTTAAGGTGTTAGAGTTAAAAGCTTTCCTAAAGCTGAGCTTTATGATTTATTATTTTGCCAGTTAATTGTTTTTTAATAAATTCTTTAAAATTGAGAACACGAACAGATTGTTCTGGATATATCAAAAACGGATCCACATCTTTTGCTAAATACGCAAAATCAAGCTTCTCGCATCGCGCAATTATTTTTTCAGCAAATTCATCCTGTGTAATTGATAAAGTCTTTGCTGCATATGAGAAATTGGGTTGAGTTTTTCCATACAAATAACTTGCGTCATAAAAATCTCTTCCCTTTTCTCTTTTACGCTGAATAATTGTAATAAGCTTCTGAGAAAGAAGAATGTCAATCGGATTAACAAGGATGTTTCTATAGATATCAAATTTATTCAATGTAAGCATTGCAGGTTCAAAAATTTTTTCTTTTTTGACCGTATCAATGCGAACGAGAATTTTTTCATTTCTTGCCGAACTAAAACCTTCTGCTTGCAAAATATGCGGAAATTTTATATAGCAATGGTAGGCTCCTTTTTCAATCGTTCGTGTTTCCATTTCAAAACCCTTGGCTTTCATATCCTCAATTACATCGCTTATCATTTTTTGAAAGTCTTCAAAGGATAAGCCAAAATTATCAAAATCCAAATCCTCTGAAAAACGATTTCCATCATAAGCAATTCGGATTGCCGTTCCACCAACAAAGCTCAAAAGCGCGCTTTTTTTCTGCTTATATATTGAATCAAGCAGTTCAAATTGCAAATATTCCACTAAAATGTTTTTCAGAAAGGCTGCTTCCGAGGCTGAATAATATTTTTTTAATTGAGTCAGAGTCAGCATATTTCAAATAAAATATTAATATTATCAGTCAATTTCTTGATATTAAATTCTTTGAGATAAACATTCATTTTTTTTCTGTCCATCAGCCGCCGAAATTCATCACAATTAATCCGCAATTCCTCAATGTCCTTGCGATCATTGAGTTTTCCCAGATTAAAATAAAAATAATCAAGTATTGCCTTTTCCGGCTCCGCGACCAAATATTTTCCGACTGCAGTTTCGGTTGGAATATATCCAAAAAAAAGTTTTGGCAAAATGTGATGGTAAGTAAAATTTCCAAAATCATTTGAAAATTTTCTGGTTGTTTTGGTTGTTATAGCCGTCTTGGCATAGACCATTTCCGGAATTAAACCATAATAACTCAATATGAATTCCATGCTGAGATAACTCGGCTGGTAAATCAGAAAAGAAACCTCCTCTGCAATCATCTTTTCTTTTTCATCCGCAAAAAAATACATTCCTTTTTTCAGGCGTCCAATATAACCCTTTTTTTTCCATAAAGAAAGCTGGGAACTATAGATATTTAACTTTTTAAGCATAATATCCAATCCCGTAAAATAAGGCTTATTTATGATATTCTTGAATTCTTGGTATTTCATTAACTTACTAAATTTAATAACCTATTGAAATTATAACAAATGTGCTTACCACTGTCAATTTCAATTCATCCAAGAGCTTTGTTATTCCTAAAGCTAAGCTTTAGGAATAACAAAATGAAAGAAATAACTATAACAGAAATAAAACCAGATTAATTTTCTGGTTTTATTTTATCTTCTTTCCAGATTTCGTAGATTGCCATAACAACAGTCAAGATAAGAAAATAATAGGCGTATATAGCGGTTTCTTCAGTCAAAGCTTTTTTTTTAAATACAAGGAAAAATGGTGTAAGAGTTAGAAAGGCTAATGCGATCATTGCTGGAAAGCGACTAGCTATCGGATTGAGGATTATCCAAACAAAAATTCCAAAAACGATTATTTGCGGAATTGTCCATTCAAAATAAGCGCCCATTAACACCGCGATGGTAACAATTGCAATATCAATGTTTCTCTTAATGAAGATTTTTTTTAATACTTCTTTAGTCATTTCAATTTATTATATTATTATGCGCGAGTGCAACAAGACTAGGAAATTAATTAAATCCTTCGACAAGCTCAGGATGACATCTTTTTTTATAGTAATATCTTATTAGATAAATAACAAGTAACAAAATCGTTGCACCGGTTATGGCCATTCCTTTCCACAACAAACGAATAGGATAATATTCAATAATGATTTTTTGAATGCCGACACTATCATTAATTTTCCATCCATTAGCATATCCGCGTGCCAGAAAATGATCCATAATTTCTTTTTCTTTTCCATCTGCATCAACTAAATAGGCTTTCCAATTGGCATTAAATGGCTCGGCTAAAATAATATCGCCCGCCTCTTCATTCACAGCCACTTCAAATCTTCTAGGATTTATTTCCCGAAAATTGGCAGTTTTTAAATTTTCTTTTATTTTTTCAAACTTATTATTTATTGAACTAGCGTTGGGCTCAATCAGAATATTTTCTTTTTGCCATGAAATATACGGCAGGAAAAATTTATCTGGAATTGAGTATAAAATAAAATAATCGTTTTCTTGAATTTTATTTATTGCTCCTTCATCCTCTAACATCTTCATCTTTGGCTCCGCATGTTCCACATATTTTTTGGTCGCATCTTTGTGAAAAATAATATATCGAGAATTCATCATTCCAATGAGTTTCGGAATCCATTCATAGTTTCCATCACTATCTTTGTCAAACTCTTCAGCAAAATAAAAATTTTTGAAATATGCCGTGTTATTGGCCTCAATAAATTTTTTCCTGTATAAATTTTGAGTTATATCGCCGCCATAAAATTTCCATTTTGGAAAATCAGAAATTCCCGAACCATCATTTCTGGTTTTTGGAAGAGTAGCTACAAATGATTTTTCTTTGTCATTATTGATGATTGATTGAATATTATAATATTCTTGTGGAATTTTTATTAAAAAACTTAGTTTGTATTTTTGAAAATTACTCTTAGAAGGAAAGCGATAGCTGATGTTTTGTTGTATCTTGCCGATAAAAAATGGCAAAGGAATAAGAACTATCAAAACTAGGAATCCCATAATCAGCTTTTTGTATTTTTGGAAATTATTTGCAATTATAAATATCATGAATGCCAATAAAAACGGAATGTAGATGCTAATTTTTTCCACACCACGTAAAGTGTTCATTCCCCAGATGTGGAAAATAAAATTGTTTATTCCCTTAAATGGATAGTTTACTTTAACAAGCAACATAGTAAACACAGTCAGAACGGCCAAAAGAGTAATGAATATTTTTTTTTCATTAGAATCTTCAAATTTTTTCCAAAAAAAGATTCCTGATAAAACAACTAGGATTGGAAGAAAAGAAAGAAGGACAAAAAATTTCTTCAAAAATATCATTGATTGATAGGGAAAATCATACGGAAAATATTCCTTGGTAGGATGCGCTAAACTTAATGTTAATGGAATGGAGCTAGTATTATGCTGAAGCGCCCAATCTAGAGTAATGACAGTGCTGATGTTTAAATTATTTATTCCGTCTTTTATTTGCGGTATTGTGGGTATAATCCAAAATGAATTTACTAAAAAATAAAACATCGCTAAAATAATCAAATTAAAAATCAATTTTTTACTTGGCTTGAGATATTTGAAAACAACAAAAAAAATTACTAAAAATACCAGGAAAAGAGAAAACGATAAAAAGAAAGCTGGATTGCCAAATCCGGAAGAAGCCAGAAAAAGAAAAAACAAAAACCAGACTCCAAAAATAAATTTTTCTGTTTCCAGAAATTTCAAAAATAATCCTATTAAAATTGGAATGAAAATATACAGCCACAAATAATGCGAAAAACCCCAGTTGCCAGTAAAATAAAAGAGAGTAAAAGTATTCAGGGCATAAAAAAGTGAAACTAGCATTCGTATCAGATTCTTACTTTTTGTAAAAATCAACCGTGAAAAAGCATCAAAAGAAATGTATGATCCAACTATAAAAATTCCTAGATAAAAAGAAAGTTGGATGGTGTCGCCTACCCCTAATCGATTTAATAAATAAAAAATGAAATAGAACAGTGAAACTGAACCATTTAAACTATAATAAAATAAATGCCCAAAACTGTTTTTTGCATCAATCAATTGAATCGTATCCCCTCCCCCAAAAACATATCCTTTCGGAAAAAGATTAATGAAAACAACAAAAGCCAGCACCGCTAGACCCAGGAGATAAAATTTATTTTTTTTAACGAATGTAACTAATTTTTTCATATTAGTTCATTTTTAATTCGGCTTCGACTTTGAAATTGACCAAGCCATAGCCTTTTTCTGGAACAACATCATTAATTTTTGGCTCTATTTTGATATGTATTTCTTTAAATCCCAACTCACCCGCTTCGCGAGTCACTTCCTTCCATTTCAACCCATCATACGAATAAGACATTTTTACTTGATTCCAATTGGCATCAGACTGCTGTACAGAAATCATTATTTTTTTTTCTGGAACAACATCATTAATTTTTGGCTCTATTTTGATATATATTTCTTTTTTTGGAATAGTTTCTGCAATTGTATAATTAAAATCCCCTGTTTTATATTTTGGAGATAAAACATCCGTTTTCACAATTGAAGGAATTTCCTTCCATTTCAACCCATCATACGAGTAAGACATTTTTACTTGATTCCAATTGGCATCAGGCTGCTGTCCAGAAATCATTATTTTTTTGGATGGAAAAATAGTTTCAAATTTATAGATAAAATTTGATGGTTTATTTGGATCTGCAATACCGAACACAATTGATTTAGCATTATCGAATGAAATGTCATCAGTATATGAATAAAGGTCGTCTAAAGCATAGCCGTTTTTTAGTGGTTGATAATTAAAAAGGCCGTTTTTTCCTCCAAGATCTTCAATAATTTCTCCCGTTAAAATTTTTGTGTCGTTATATTCACTAAATTTCGAACCTTGAATAATAAAATAAAGATGCCCATCAACTGTATACGCCTGCTTGTTAGTTACTGTCGTAGCTATTCCGTCTGTATATTTATCAAAGTCTAGAGTACCTTTAATTTTTAAGTAATTAGATTTATCTACATCCGCATGAATATTATTTATTCCGATAAAATAATGCTTTCCTTTTTCAACTTTTGAAAAAATCGGGAATTTAAATTTTCCATCTGACTGGCGATATTTTTCTAGATCAGAAATAGAAAAAGAAATATGGGAAAGCGAACCTTGCACTTCCGGAACTTCCCCACTAAAAGTTGCTTCGCGTAGCTCAAGCCTATATTTATCCTTATTTTTTCTATTTTTTTGTGCCACAACATCCATGTCCAGAGTTATTCCAGTAATATAATCTGTAGTAGCTTTAAAAACTTGCCCGAAAGTTATTTTTTGATCGGATAATTGAGTGAATTGGTATGAATTTTCCGTTTGCTGCTGATCAATAATAGTAACATCTATATCTCCTTTAATCGTTGGAATAAAACTAGAAAATTCTTTTTCACTGGAAATGTTCAGCTTTGAAAGTTGAGCGCCGATTATAGAAACATCCGCGCCATCTGCCTTGTTTTCCTTCTTAAAAACTAAATCATTATATTCTCCATTTGAATCAAAGAGAAATTCGTGAAAATTATATTTTGCAGATTTTTTCAATTCCACTGTCCCAATTTCCTGTGTTTCATCAGTTGGAGTAGAAATTTTTATTTTAATTTTTGTATTCATAGAGGATTTTTCCTGAAAAACCAGCCGATAATATTCATTCTGATTAGATTTAAAAATATCATTCACAAAATACATCGGCACTTTGTCTGAAAGAGAGGAATTTTCAATTATTTGTGGACAGTTTTCTCCCACACAAGTTTTCGGAATTGCAACAACATTAATGAGACTTCTATTTATTAAAAAGGTGACCAACAAAAAAACAAATACAAAAATATATCGGATATTTTTGTAGACAATTTTTTTTAATAAATTAAATTTTTTCATTCACTATGTTAAATAGGATTTAAATTTCAGATCGTTGGGCTAGCCCACCCCTTAGACTTTGTTCGTTTTTTATAATTATACACTAGATATGCTAGGCAAGAAAGCAGAGTCAGCCCGCTTATCCCTTTCCAGCCATCATGAAACGATTTGGAAAACACTAAGGGAAAGTTTTCGGACGCATGATGAATATAACCCGATATTAACTATTTTTTATCTTTTTTATTTTAATCAGGTAAAATCCTAAGTAACCGAAGCCAGTACTTAAAGCAATCCCAAAAATAAGCCACATCGTTTCAAATAGTCTCTGCGGCCAATATTCTAGAACAATTTCAAAATCTTTAATTGTGGTCGAATCAACATACCAACCATTGGCATAGCCGTTAGCCAGATAATGATCTTTTATTTCTACTCTTCTTCCAAGGTCAGAAAAGACCGACAGCCAAGCTGATTTCTCAATAATTTTCGAAAACTTTGAGTCTGGAGATTGTCGTTTTGGTCGAAGATATGCCCTCCAATATGGATGATAATTCTGGCTAAAAATAAGCCAAAACGAATCACTCACTTCATCTGCCGTCACTACGTATCTAGTCGGGTTAATTTCTCTAAAATTCAATTTTGGTTTTGGAGATTCAAACTCAACTTGTTTGAAATTAGATTCAGGGAGAGAGGTTTGCCATTTATTATTTACTAATTTAAGCCTATTAACAAAGCCAAGATTGTCAAAATTTATGTCTGGGTTGTCTTCGGTAAAAAATATAGCTGGGTTGTTGTTTAGGTAACCCGCCTCTCCCAAAGATGGAAGCATCCTATAATCGCCATCAGCATAGGTTGGTAATATAGAAGCATAAATTCGAGGTAAAAAATATTTATCATTTATATGATATAAATCAAGAGGCCCAAAACTCTTGTCTGGCTTGGTGTTGATTACACCATCTTTCTGCAAAATTTCAGCTGTAACTGTTCTTGTTATTTCCTTCGGGGCCGAGATATCTTTTTGGTCCAGAACATATTCTACATTCCATAACGGCAATATTTTAGGGTTAAAATCCGTAAGCAGTTGCACTTTATCAAGCTGAGTGCCGGATATAAGATTAGTAACAGTATTAGTGGTGCTATTAGAATACAAAAAAAGATAAGGCAAAAATCCATTAAAATTACCAGTTTTGCCTTTATACCATTCGTAATAATATGGGTATCCAGAATAAATCGGTACCAGTAAAACGTTATCATTTTTATGCTCCATCGACCATGTTTGCGCGTCAGACCAAAATTTCGGAACTAATATATCCGTGTCGCCCAGGCCAGGATTATTATGATTGAAAACTTTATTTGTAAAAAGTAAAGAACTATGAATTATAATAAGTAAAAATATGATTGGATAAATTATTCTTTTGCGATTTTCAAATAATTTTAACGTGTGCGCAAAAAGAATGGTGGAACTAAAAATTAATAAAGGAGTAAACTTTGCCCAAGGTTCCCTGAATAAACTAAATAGTGGTACATTTTGATACATCCAAGCATAAACCCACGGAAAAGGTTTAGCTATACCATGAGCTAAAAACATAGCAATCAAAAAAAACGACAACCAAAATACATATGTTTTGCGCATACTCTGATTTACCAGTTTTAATTTAAAAATTCCAATTAAAACAAAAACTAACAAAATATAAGCTATCGTTACAATAATAGGATTATCATAAAACCAATGCCATATATTATAAATCGCATGTGGCTCCCACCAGGCACCTTTGAATAATTGCATAAGATTGCTCAATTTCGATTCAGCTCTTGGAAGCGCAGGCGAAAAGATAGATTTGTATTGAGTACTGTAAATGACGGAAAAAAAATACAAGATGTATGTATACATCATAGTAGGCACAACAGTCAAGAAAAAATAAAAAATATATTTGATACCATCCTTTATTTTAGAAAAATTTACTTTAATGAGATAATAATATATGAATGCCACCAGATAAATTAAAAAAGTCGGTATGGTCGTTGGCAAATTAGTCGATATCCCTTGAAAAACAATTACTACGATAAAGTTCAAGGCTAAATAAATAGATTTTTTTGTTTCTAAATATTTTATAAACAAATAAAAAAATGCCGGCATCAAAAACAGCTGAAACATTTTAGCCGTATAAAAACTGGTTGATATTATATAAAGCGAAGAAGTGTAAAACATCACTGACAAAAAACAAACTGATCTATTCTGAATAAAATAAAAAATCAGTTTATAGACACAAAAAATAATCAGATAAAACACTAGTACAAAAAATATTCTTTGTGTCAAATAATTTGGCATCCCTAAAATCGCTGCTATTTTATAAAATACTCCCACTGGATATAAAACAATATGATCTAGGGCAGTCGCTGGTGTGCCGTTATTAAAATGAGATGACCAGGCATATAAAAAATTTTCCCAGAGATAACTGTAATTTAAATATCCCGTTTCTTCACTGCGGTATATATATTCATCTTTAAACCAAAGCAGTGGTGTTAATCCGTAAAAAAACAGCGCTATCAAATGCCATCTTTGAAATAACCAATGAAAAACTTTTATGGAATCAGCTTTGGTATAAAAATTTTTAAAAGATTTATTAAACTTTATAAATATATTATCTTGGTTCATGATTAGCCTTTTCATTAATTAAATTCCATACATTTTTAAAATTTTCTCTATATTCAAATTTTTTACTAATTTCTAATACTCCTTTTTGCAATTCCTCATACAATTGTTGATTGGTCAAGATATTAATAATTTTTTGAGCTACATCCTCTTTATTATAACCTACCACAACACCCGCATTAAATCTCTCAATATCGCTACATATATCCGGACCTCCTTTTGCCATTATCACGGGTAAACCAGCTCTAAAGTAATCTTTAACTTTTCCGGGCTCAGTATACAACGAAACATTATCTTCTACTGGTTTATAAAGAGCCAACCCAACTCTCGACCTGGCTAAAATAGCGATAGCATCTTCTGTTTTAGGAACAAATCCATAAAATTTAATATGATTGAGCACACCGCCCTCCTTTGCTATTCTTTTATATTTTTCTATTATCAAGTTTGCCCCCCCCACTACGACCATTTCAATATCGGGAATTTCTTTCCTAATTATTTTAAGACTGGAAATCGCAATATCTAATCCAGCATATTCATCTAACCTGCCTATATAACAGATTGAGTGATTTGATTTTGGTACGTTGATATTATTTTTAACTATTTCAAAATCAATCACTCCTGCCGGTGCTATGATTTCCTTTTTTGCAAAATAACCCTTTTCGTTATCCCATTTTTTGATTTTTCCGCTTGGATACCATACTAAGTCATTTTTATAGGCTATTTTGCGTAAAAAATATTGAACATTAATTAATAAGCTATCAAAAAATTTATTTATTTTATTTTGTGGCAAATAATGAGTTTTTGATGAAACTTTTGGGTCGGCAAGTATATCCCCATTCATATAAACAGTGAACTTACACTTTTTAAACTTTTTTAACAAATAAGCTATTGTCGCGCCAAAAGAAGGTTCAGCAATACAAATATCAAATTCTTTTCTTTCAATCCGGCTTAAAAATTTAAAGGAAAAATAAAAATTTAAAAAATATTGGATAATATATTTAAATATAAACGGTAAGGGGAAGAAAATATCGATATTCTTTTCAATTTTTCTCCCATTTTCATCTAAAATAAATGCGTTCATTAATAATCTTTTCTTGGTTTGCCGCATAAATGGAAGAACTACAATGGTAACTTTAGCCAAATCATTCTCTTCTAAATATTTTTGAAAAAAATTTAAAGGCGGAGTACCGTAGAAACTAACAAAATAAATAAGGCTTTTATTCATATTTATATTTTACTTCCAAAATAACGGCCATTTTAGCCGTACAGCAGGTGGTTTAAAAAATATTTAAATTATTTATAGTTGAATTATTTCTTTATTTTAATATTTTATCACAAGGAAAGCGTCAAAACATCACTTCTTCTAAATTTTTCTCCCTCGATATATTATTTCATCAGCTCCACCGACCCAATAACACCAACAACGCTCAAAAATAATTGGCGATGAATTAATTAAAAATTGGACTAATGATGAAAAAGGTTTCAATATCTTTCTCATGACCGAATGTTTTCCTTGATCAGATTCTGTTTTTTTCATATCAAAATTAATATATTTATTTTCCGTATGTAACATCATTAAATAATTAATTTTTATTAATTCTTTTTTAAATAATGATTTAGGAGATATGTAATCCCCTCCTTCTAAAAAACCAAATGTCGCCGTGCCATAAACCGTCTTGTGATCGGGGCAAGTTAGAGCAAGCATGGAAGTATGGTGCGGACATTGGACATGCAATAAGCCACCAGTTTTAAGTATTCGATAGGCCTCTTTAAATATTTTTATCCTCATATCTATGTCAAAATGCTCCAAAATATGTAGCATATATATCTCATCCACAGAATTATTAGCCCAAATCCAAGGGATTTGATTTAAATCAACAACCTGATCGCAATATTTTGTTTCTCCAAAATCAACATTGATCGCGTCTTTAATGTAGGTTTTCCCGCAACCTAAATTTAGAATTATTTTTTTATTAATATTATGGTTAGACATATATTTTTTATTATTTTATTATTACAAAACATTTTTTTATAAAAACAAATAGTGATTGCCATGTAGGAAGTCAATATCGATTATATTAGCTCCGTATTTTTTAGCGAATTCACTAATCCTTTCAGAATCAGGTATTGCCTTACTGCTGTTTGAGTAAGCCAAGAGCAGATGATTGCTATTATACCAGTTGCAATCTTTAACCACATAATCCTGCGCGTCTCTGCCAGATTCACTCAGTGCCCAAGTACTTATAAATAAATCAGCCTTAATATTACAATGAGAATCCCTGAAAACCACTGGGATTAAATTGATTTTTCCAGCCTGAACAGTATCATTGGGATTTTTAAATAAATTAATACTATCTTCTCCAAATATTGTAGATAAATACAACCATTGAACGCAGCTAAAAAGTGGCACATCAAAAATAATATAAGTCGTTTTTTTATCAACAAATCTGTTGTAAATTTTAGCTAAATTACCATATCCACCACCCCACTCCACCACCGTATTAATTTGCTTAAAATCACAATTAGTTTTTTCTTGATAACAAGCAAGGTGATGCAGATGATGAATACTATTATGCGATGTTAAATATTTGGAATTCATAATAAGTGGGCCTCCCACATAATCTTCCAACAAAAAATCTTTTAATTCCTGCTCTGGATATTTACTTTCTAAAAAAGAAAGTTCTTCTCTAAGAGATTTTCCACCTTTTGTAAAAGCCATTACATATCTTACAGACGAATTTGCTAAAAAAGAAAATTTCGGAACTGGCATAAAAGGTTTTTCTAATTTTTTAAGCACTCGTTCAAAATCTTCTGTTATATATTCACTAAAATCATATTTTTTCAAATCTTCATAATGCTGAACAAATTTTTCTTTTAATAAATTAAATTTTTCCTTTTGATCTTTTTTTAATTTTGATAATTTATAGTATTCCAACCCAAACCTAGTCATCAATATCCAACCCTTAATTAGGTTAAATTTTTCAATCAGAAATTCCTGAGCGCCCCCGCCCTGAAGTATGGTTTTATTTTTTTTAATTTTGCTAATTATACTCATACACTAGCTAAGTTTTGTATATAAACTATTTAATAATTTAAGCTTGTCGTTTTTTTGCGCCCAAGCAATACAATTTTTTTGATAATTTTTATAAATATGATCATTGTTTAATAATAATGCAATTTTTTCCTTTGCCTCTGCTAAATTTTTTACTATAAAACCAGCGCCTTCTGAAACTGTCTCCTCGTCAGTGGCGCTACTTCCATCAGTAATTGACGGTATTCCGTAAAGAGCATACTCCCTGGTCTTTAAAGGGCCGCCAAAATACATATAATAAGCGGCGTTTTTATCATAAAAACTAAGACCAATTTTAGATTCAACTAAAAAATTCTCTAATTGATCTGGCAATAAAAAACCGGTAAAAATAATATTGTCCTTAAGGGATAATTTTTCAAGGCGATTATGTAATTTTTGCACATAATCCGGTTGCTCATCTAATCCTCCAATAGCATACAACTTTATTGAAGGGAATGCAAGTTTAAGGTCAGCAATTAAATCAACAATAAAATCATAATTATATTTGGGAATAATCGCTCCGCCAGTACAAATTAAAACCGGATTATTTTTCTTGGTTAAATCGACAGTTTTAAATATTGGCGAGTTGGGCAGATAAATAATTTTTGAAGAACAATCAGTTATTTTTTCCAGTTCTTCTTTAATCCTTAAAGAAACCACGCCGATAACATCAAAATTTTTTAAATTAAGCCATAATAAAAATCGATAAAATTTATTTAAAAAATAATTATCAAATCGTCTAGTTGAATAATCTATACAATGATAATACATCTTAGCAAAATTATGACGACAAATAATTCCAGCCAGACCATTTAGCGGATCAACAGCAGCAAACAGCACCTTATCGCCAACCACTCTTCTTAAATATTTAACATTAAAAATAACTTCATAAACCCAATTCAAAACATTAATTCGCGATTTGGCTTCTCTTGTTTCCAGCTCTTTGAGTTCGCCATTTTTCATTAAAGAAACAATCGTATGATGACAATTATTTTTTCCTTCTTTCAGTGCTGTCAAAGGATGTTCAATTAATAAAATAGTTTTTCCTTGCGCGGAAAAATAATCTAAAATTTTATCAAAACCCCCTCGCTTTCTTTTCCCTTCAGAAAAAAAACGATGAACAATCGCTACCATATCGCAATTAATTTTTTGCATATTTTTCATAATAATCAAACCACAGAGCAAAAACTAAACATTTCCATAAAACCCATTCTCTTTGCCATTTTAAAAATTTATTTTGCGGTTCCTGTTTAATTAATTCTGCCAAATATTTTTTACCAAAAAAATCGGTTAAAAAAATATTGTTTAAAATCAAATCCTGATCTATTTTTAACCCTGTATTTAAAATATCATAAGTTGGCAACATTCCCCCTTTTTTCTTGCGAGTAAAAATTTCAGTTGGTAGATACTTTTTAGCAATTTCTCGTAAAATATATTTTTCATTGCTTTTATTTGGTTGCCAAAAATTATTTTTTAAAAAAAATCTCTTGTCCAATTGACTAGCCAATTGGACCACTCGATAATCCATAAATGGCGCCCTCGCTTCAATTGAAGCAGCAGAAGTGCCTTTGTCCACCTTCATACAATAATGATTGGGCAAAGAATACTTAATTTCATATTGTTGTATTTTTTTAAAAAAATTTCCCGGAGTTTCTTTTAATTTTTGATATAAAATCCAACTATATTTTAACAAACCAATACTCGGCATTTTTCTCATTATGGCATAATAATAACCCATTACCTTAGCAAAATTCGGCAGTAAATTAAAAGGAAATTGCGAAAATTGAAACCAAGTATATCCACCAAATATCTCATCCGCGCCTTCTCCAACCAAAACAACCTTAACGCCAGTCTCTCTAACTTTTTGCGCTAATAAAAATTCACTAAACAGACCTCCATCAACAGTTGATAAATCATCATATATCCAAATATTTTTCTTAAAAACATCATAGGTATCCTTAATACTTAGATTTAATTCTAAATGATCAGTCTGACAATGTTTTGCCACCACTCGCGCATACTCTCTTTCGTCAATGCAGGAGTTTTCAAAAGAAATACTGATTGTCTTAATCTTGTTCCTAGAATATTTACTCGCCATGGCCGTTATTAAAGATGAATCTAAACCACCAGATAATAATATTCCCACGGAAACATCCGCTACTAATCGTTTAGAAACAGAATCAATCAACAAAGACTCAATTTCATTTTTTGCAGAATCAAATGTCGCCTTATTTTCAGTTTGTGGCAAATTCCAATACTGAACTTTTTCTATCTTCAGCCCATCAGATATTTTTAAATAATAACCAGGGGCAACTTTATAGACATCCTTTATTATTGTCTTATTATTATCAGGCAAATAAGAAAAGCCCATGAATAAATCAAGAGCCTTTTTGTCCAAATCAAATTTAAAATCATCAAGCTTGAAAAAAGATTTTGTTTCTGAAGAAAAAGCTAAATATTTTTCATTTTGATAATAATACAATGGCTTCTTGCCAATTCGGTCACGAACCAAATAACTCACTTGCTTAATACTATCATACAAGCAAAAAGCAAACATACCGTTAATTTTTTTCAACAAACCATCTATTCCCCACTCTTCATAACCATGAAGCAAAACTTCTATATCAGTATTGGATCTAAATTTATGTTTAGATAATAATTCTTTTTTTATTTCTTGAAAATTATAAATTTCACCGTTACAAACAATCCAAATAGTAGAATCTTCATTGCCTATGGGTTGATGACCATTTACAGAAAGATCTATAATACTCAACCTTCTAAAGCCTAAAACGATATTTTTATTTTGATAAATCCCTTCATCATCTGGACCACGATGTTTAATAGTTTTTAAATTTTTTTGAATATCAATATCACAGTCATTTTTTATAATTCCAAAAATTCCGCACATAATCGTTATCGTTTTTATATTTTATAAATATCCTTATCCTTACCCTTTATCGCCTGTGAGAGCATGTTTATCCACCTCGCATCTTCTAAAACTTCAAAAGTATGAACCATTTCTGGTTCAACTATAAAAAAATCTCCACTCTCCACAGAAAACACTCGCTGATAATTATTAGCCAAATTATGTAATTTGATTTTAACTTTACCATCAATAATATAAAAACCTTCCTTGGTCATTTTATGATAATGACCACCACGAGTTGCTTCTTTGGCCGATTCTATATAATTGATCTCTTCCCATTTATAATTCTGTGAAAGTCCGATTAATTTTCCTCTGTCATCTATAAAGCTAAAATAAGAATAAACAAAGTCATTAAAACAATAATTAAGAGTTTTCTCCAAACTTGGACAAAAATTGTTTAATATTTTTTTCACACAATCAGAATTGAGCGAGCTATCCTGAGCAATCAAACCACCGGCTGGTTGTTGATTCTGTTTAATCAAACCCTCACCCTTGCCTAAAGCAGTAGCAATTTTTAAGGCAAATTGATAACGAGACACCACATCTTTTCCTGCGATATGAACAATGCCATTAAAATCTTTCTCTAATAATTTCGCCAATGAGTCAATTAAATAATCAATGTAAGTAGGAGTAAAAAAAACATTATCATACACTTCTATTTCTTTATTTTGATTAAAACTGTCAACTAAAAAATTAAAAAAATTACCACCACGCCCATAAATAGCGGCTGTACGACAAATAATGTAATTGGTTAAATTAGTTTTAATTTCATCCTCAGCTACTTTCTTGGTTTGACCATAAAAAGTCTTAGAGTTTCTTTCATCCTCTTCTCTGTAATTACCACGATCCCCAGCAAAGACATAATCTGAAGAGATAAAAATCAGTTTGATGTTGGGATTAACCTGCTTAATAGCTTCAATAATATTTTTAGTACCTTGAATGTTTATTTTACTAGCCAATTTTTGGTCTTTCTCGCATTGCGCCAAACTACTCAAAGCAGCAGTGTGGATAATAACATCAGGAGAAACTTTTCTTAACGCTGACAACACCTCTTCATAATTAATCAAATCTGTCTGAATAAAATTTGTATCATTAATAATATTTTTATCCAAAGAATAAACATCTTCGGCTTTGTCGGTAAAATATTTTTTTAGGTTGGAGCCTAAATAACCAGCGGCTCCAGTAATGGCGATTTTCATAATTAACTTATAATTTTATATAAATACGATAAAACTTTTTTACCTGTTGCCAATATACCATTTCTTCTAAGTTCACTACTGACAAAAAACCATAAGGTTGCCGGCTTGTGCCACAAAACATTTTTATACCACATCTGCCAACCTAATTTAAAAGTTTCTTCTATTTTTTGTGCTGAATAATTTGGATAAGAAATCGGGCTATGACCGGTGGCGTCAAAATAACTAGGATCTTCAGTGATCAACCAGCCATTAGCTTTGGCTTTACTAAAAAAAGTTGTGCCAGGATAGGGGGTGGCCATAGCGATTTGGATTAAATCAGGATCAGCCATTATCACCTCTTGCAACATTTTTAAATCTTTTTCCTGAGTCGACTGTGGCAATCCAACAATTAAATTAACGTATGATCTTATTTTTAATTTCTTGCAAATTTTAATAATCTCCAATGATCGTTCTGGTTTTAGTGGTTTAGGGATAGCTCGCAATACTTCTAAATCTAAATGCTCCAAACCATATTTATAAGTAACACATCCAGCTTTGGCCAGCAATTCCAGCGTCTCATCATCTACCAATCCATCACCCATGCATAAAAAATTTATCTTCAACTTTCTTCTCATTATTTCTTTGCAAATTCCATCCACATGGTCTTTCTTGGCAACCATATTGTCGTCATCAAAATAAATTTCATCAAATTTATAGTTCTTTTTTAAATACTCCATTTCATCAACGACGCTTTTCGCGGTTCGTGTTCGGTATGCGTGCTGGCCATATATGCATTCAACATTGCAAAAATCGCACTTTAGCCTGCATCCGCGAGATGAAACCATTACGATATTCCTTCCGTAACAAGATGGCTCGTTATAATATTCAATGGGTGTATCATTTCTCTCCGGAAAAGGAAAAAACTCAGGATCAACAAGATCAGGATTTTTAAATTCTTTTTTATCTTTACTAATAAAGTTTTTAGGCAATTGCCCATCGCTGCTTTTTATAAATTCCAAGACCGAGAATTCATATTCTCCTATTGCTACAAAATCTACGCCAGTTTTTTCTAGACATTCAAGGGGGAAATTGGTTGCATAGTTTCCTACTGCAATTTTAATAATTTTTTTATCTATAGAATTAAGTATTTTTTTGTCGTCCTCAATACTCACCCATGTCGGTTCGCAAATCAAATAATCCGGATTGAATTCTTTTATATAATCAAGAGTTTTATTTTCATCCCATTCCAGAGCAACCGCATCTTTTAAAACCACATTGAAACCATTTTTTTTAAGAAGAGCTGCCGTATAACCCATAAACCATGGATAAGGATAATATTTAAGCGTTGCGCCGCCTTTTTTAGTGGTGTTATACCAGCGAGAGCCTGCCTTCAGAACCAGGCCTGGAAGATTGAGAATTAAAACTTTGTTCATAAATTTAATTATTTCTTAAATGTATCCTTAAAACATCCGTCCAAAAGATTATCAATATTTATTTCTTTGATGAATTCGACTATTTTTTGTTTGCATATTTTTTGTTTTTCTGCATCGTCAAGAAAATTTTTTATTATTGCGACTATTTCATCTTTTTCATTTTTTACTTTCAGTCCAACTCCTTTTTCATCCAGTTCTCTTGCAATGACGGGCACGTCGGAAATTATTGATGGTATTCCAAAACCGAGGTAATACTTCACTTTAGCAGGTTCTGTGTATTTCATGAAATTCTCTTCATCCTTATAAAGTGCAATGCCCAGACTGCTCTCAGAAATTGTTTTTTTCAATAATTCTCCCTCCTCCACATATCCATAAAAATCAATATTTTTTCCTAAATTCATCCTTATTGATAGGTTTTTAAAATAATCTTCATCAGGACCGCTCCCAATTATTTTTAACCTTATATTTTTGAAATTATTCCTTAATTCATCCAATACTTCAAATAGAAGTTCAAACATATGATATTTACTGATAACCCCGCAATATACCAACGAGTGTTCATGCTCACTGGCCGGTCTTATTACAAATTTATTGATATTAATTCCAAGCGGTATTATTTGGTAGTTATATTTTTTCCGGTCAAAATATCCATACTTTTCTCTTCCTATTATATGGCCCTCGGTTGTAAACCATATGGAATCCGCATTATTTAGGCAAAATTTATCAATCCTATAAAAAATCTTGTTTAATATTCTGTAGATTCCTTTCGGAGGGAGCGGAAAGAAATCCATTACGCGATAGATTACGAAATCAATCCGTCCAAATTTTTTAAGAATGATTCCGCAAAAAGTGCAAAAATAGTTTATTCCAAAAAATATTCTTTGACGATTTCCACCATTTCTTTTCCACAAATGAATAATTGACTGGCAGAAATATATAAAATAGTTTAAAGGCAGAAAAATAAAATAGAAAAACTTATTTTTAAATGTAAAAAAGGAAAATATTTTTTTCTTTTGATTTCCCCCCCCTTTCTCCGCTATGATTATTTCAGAAAAAATATTGCCTTTTCCATGCGGAAATTTCCATTTCAGATATGTAAATTTTTCAAATTCTTTTTCAAAATAGTTTACATAATCCTCAAGACCTACCGGAACAAAGGAACAGAAAATTATCTCCGCTTCCTTTAAATTTTTTATTCTTTGGTTTTTCACGTAAATCATATTTTTCCGAAATAATATTGTTTCTCTTATTTTTTACCAAAAAATCTTTTCATTAAGGAGTCCAAAAGATTCATCCGGTCTTTATTCACAAATTGATTATTACCAATATAAAAAGCATTAGTGTGCAAAAAATCCGCTTTTTTAAATCGCGTTGAGTCGTAGTACTTTTTTAAAAATGGCTGTCGTAAAAGATTGCCACTGATAAGCGGTCGCGACTCTATCCCGTTCTCGGCAATAAATTTTTGAAACTCTTCCTTCTTTTTCTTATTCTTAAAGATAAACTGAAAAACAAAAGCGGACATCCCCTCGCTTTTAATTAGAATTAAATCATCATAATTACTGCATATATCTAAAAACAATTTATAATTTTCATTTCTTGCTTGAATAAAACTGTCAATCTTTTTTAATTGGGCCAACCCAATAACAGCATGCAATTCGGTATTCCGCACATTAAAACCGTCAGTTAAAAATAAAAACCTAAAATCGATATCGGGGTAGAGTTTTTTTATTTCTTTATGATATTTTTTGGGAAGTTCTCGAGCCAAACCATGGGAACGTTTCAACAACAACATTTTGTAAAAATTTTCATCATTAGTGCAAATCATCCCTCCTTCAACCGTAGTCATATGATGCCCCCAGTAAAAACTAAAGGCGCTCCCATCACCAAAATTTCCTACTTTAATGCCACCGATTTGCGCTCCCTGCGACTCACAACAATCTTCTAAAATAATTATGTCGCGATTACCAATAATTTTTTTTATTTTATTAATATCGGCCGGAAACCCTAACAGATGTGTTATAAATATTGCTTTGGTTTTTGGAGTTATAGAATTCTCTAATTGTTCGTAATTGAAAGATAGATCATTGAGATTTACATCGACAAAAACCGGAATAAGATTATTTTGTATTACAGGGGCGATATTAGTTGACCAAGTAACGGCCGGAACAATTATTTCGTCCTGGTTTGACCAGTTCTTCAGAGTTTTCCAGGCATTAATTAACAATAAGTTAGCCGAACTACCAGAATTAACATAGACGCAATATTTACACCCCTGCCATTTGGCAAATTCCGTTTCAAATTCGCGAACCTTTGTAAATTGAGTAAACCGTTTAGTCGTTTTGATAAAATTTGTCAAATTTTTAAAATCATTTTGCTTTAAAATATCTTCCTGTAATTTCCAAAATATAGATTGTGGCATCATATAATTAATTATTGATTAAATTTTAAATTCTTCCCTATTCCATTGAATATTTCTAGCTATCCCGACAGAAAATGGCGTGAAAGAAAAAGAGTGAAATTCTTTTTTAAATTTAGACAAATCTAGTTTTACGAAAACAGGGTCATTTCCTATGTGTTTAAGTTTTGATTTTTTTTTGGGCACTATTACAGGAACGTGACAATATTTGCCCACCTCTTCAGCCAGTTCCCGGATACTAATGGAATCAACGCCACCAACATTATATATCATATCCTTACCATTTAACATCACCAACATAATCATTCTGATGACGTCGGCGATGTAACCAAAAGTCTTAATGGCTTTCCCCTCATCTAACAGCTTAATCTTTTTTTCTATTAGTGCTTTTCTGATAAAGTCTCCCAAAACTCTTTCATCTTTTACGGAGATTCCGGGTCCATAAACATGAGATATGCGAACAACATAGACCTTGACATTATACTCTTTTTTATAGACAGAGCAAAGGGTTTCACCTAGTCTTTTTGACTCGCGATAGATTGCTCTCGCGCCAATTGTAGAACAATTACCATTATATGTTTCCGAAACCGAAAGCAATTTTGGAGGGATATCTCCATAAATTTCCGCGGAACTAAAAAAAATAAAACGCGCTTTATTTTGTTTTGCCAATTCAAGCAATATCGCAGTAGCGTTAACATTTAAATTAACTGTTGAGAGCGGATCATTAATAAATTTGCTCGGCTGAGCATAACAAGCCGCATGAAAAATATAATCAATCTTATAAGGAATGGTGAAAGGCTTACTCAAATCAAGTTTAATGGGAATTATCTTTTTATCTGCCAATAATCTTTTAATACTTCTATTCGGCTCGTGAAGACTGGCGCAATAAATTTTACAGTTTAATTTGTTATTCTTATTAGCCAAAAAAATTAAATGAACCAAATACTGGCCCAAAAGTCCATTTGATCCAGTTAATAGAATGGAAGAATTCCTAAGAGAATCAAGATTGAGGCTTTTCAATATATTTAAACAATCGCTTTGTAGTATCTTATTCATAAATTGTTAGATATTAAAGCGTTGTTTACAGTTTTGTAGGATAAAAATATTCAATCAGTTTTTCCATCGGGGTTAGATTATTAATTCCTTTATGCGGTTTCA
>PFCG01000008.1:1722-13983 GCA_002773095.1 Candidatus Moranbacteria bacterium CG10_big_fil_rev_8_21_14_0_10_35_21 | reverse complement strand
GCGTGTATGTTTTTTTCATACTTGCAGTCTAGCACATGCAACAACTATACCTGTCTGAATTTGCGGGGACATTATAGTGTCCCAATGACTTGTTTAGGGAAATAAAGGCGTATGTTGTTGATTATGAAGAAGAAAGAAAGAGATATGAAGAAACAAGAAAAAAAGAAGATCCAGAAATGCAAGAAATGGAAGATGTCTTGACTAAATTTATAGGAATGTGTGAAGGCAATAAGAAAGCTATGAGTGATCAATTTGAAAATGACTTATCTGTCACTATGGATATAAGTAATTTTTCCGTATTGCAATGTCTGCTATGTCAAACAAAATTAAAAAAAGTAGCAGAAAGCAAAAAAGTTTAATTGAAATAGAATCGAAATTATTAACCGGGGTTGTCACTATAGGCTCTCCGGCTTTTTATTTGACAATTTTCGGCTTTGTATATAGAATTAAAGAACGTAAATATTTAGCAACTAGGAATAATTTCCGAATTATTCTTTATTATTTTATGTTAGCAATTAGATTCGCCCGAGTAGGGAAGAAAAATAAAGCTCAATTCCAAATTGTCGCTCAAGAGCACACAGTAGCTCCTGGGGGTCGGCATATAGAAGTTTTGGGAAGCTGGGATCCACATCAAAAAGTGGCGGTTTTGAAAGAGGAAAGAATCAAATATTGGTTAAGTCAAGGCGCTCAAGTTTCTGATTCAGTCTATAATCTTTTTGTTTCCAAGGGAGTAATTTCCGGAGAAAAAAGAAAAGTGAAGATGCCAAAAAAAGTTGAAAAAGTAAAAGCCGAAGAACCTAAAAAAGAAGTCCCGCACTAATTTTTGCTCCGTTATGTTTTACGTATATATTATAAAAAATGAGCAAAATGATATTTACTACGGGTATACGAATAATCTTAGAAGAAAAATAAAAGAACATAACGATAGTAAGTCATTCTCAACGAAAGGGCATAGGTGGAATATAATTTATTACGAAGCTTATTTATCGAAAAGTGATGCTGAAGATAGAGAAAAACAAATAAAACATTATGGGCAGGCGCTAGTGCACTTAAAAAGAAGAATTAAAAATTCTTTAAGCAAAAATTAGTGCGGGATTGACAGGGTGGCGTTTATAGAATATAATATACTACAAGTTAATAATTCCGCAGACAGTAGGCAATCATAAGTCCTACCGAGGAATACAACCTCTATTTGGAGAAATGTATTTGATCTGCTGGAAAAAGGCAGATTTTTTTATTTAAAATTATGTTGAACAAAGAGCAAAAAAATAAAATAGTTAAAGATTTATCGGAAAAAATGAAAACTTCCAAAGCGGTAGTCTTTTCTGATTTCAAAGGCTTGAGCGTTAAGGATATGACTATGCTTAAGAAAGAGTTGAGAAAAGAAGATACTAATTTTGGAGTATTTAAAAAAACTTTGATTAATTTAGCTTTGAAAGACGCTGGTATCGAAACAGATGTGAAAAAGATGGAAGGGCAAATTGCTTTGGCGATTTCTCAAAAGGATGAAGTGATGGCAGCTAAAATTATAGCCAAAACTGCCAAGGCCAATGAAAATCTCAAAATTGTCGGAGGTCTCTTGGGTAGCAAGATTTTATCAGTTGAAGAAGTGAATGCGTTGGCTAAATTGCCGACCAAGGAAGAATTACTGGCTAAACTAGTGGGAACTCTCAATGCTCCAATTTCCGGATTCGCCAATGTTTTAGCTGGAAATTTAAGAGGATTAGTACAAGTTTTAAAAGGTATCAGTGAAAAAGCTAATTAATATTTTTTTATAATTAATGTTCTGGTCTTTAGCCTACGAACTAAAAACTACGAACTAAAAACTAACTATATGACTGAAGAAAAAAAACCTGTCTCGACTGACGCAAGTCAAGGCGGAGAGGAAAAAAAGGAAGTAGAAGTTCCTGAAAAATTTCAAAAACTCGTTTCTGAAATTGAAAAGATGAGTGTTTTGGATCTTTCCGAACTAGTAAAGGTTTTGGAGGAAAAGTTTGGTGTGAGCGCGGATGCTCCTATGATGATGGCCGGAGCTGCTCCAGTTGGAGCTGATGGTGAAGACGCAGTAGAAGAAAAATCTGAATTTGATGTGGAAGTTACCGCTGTGGGAGTTTCTAAAATCAATGTGATTAAAGCTGTTCGCGAAGCTACTGGTCTTGGACTAAAGGACGCTAAAGACTTGGTAGACGCTGCTCCAAAGGTGATTAAGGAGAAAGTAGCTAAAGCTGATGCAGAAGGAATGAAGGCTAAACTAGAAGCAGCTGGAGCCACTGTAACCTTGAAATAAGATTCCTGAATATTAAAAAGATCCTGATGAAACAGGGTCTTTTTTGTTTCTTTAATATTTTGTTGGGGAGGAGGGATTTTTACCCTGTCGAATGACAGGGCGAACCCCCGGATGCCCCGACGAAACGTCGGGGTGCTTTATATTTCATTGTTCCGGGATAGGGATTCGAACCCCAATTAACAGGACCAAAACCTGTCGTCCTACCATTAGACGATCCCGGAATACATTTATTCTTTCACAATCTTCCCACCCAAAATTTTCAATGCGGAATCAATAAGAGAATTTTGTTTTTTTTCTGGCATACTCTCTGATGATTTTTTGGGAATAGCTATGCCAGCTTCTTGATTGGTGGCTATTTTTATTCTAATTTTTTGTTTTAGGATATTACCAAAAACTTTCTCTACTGTCAATTGATTGGTTTGTTCAATCAGTTTATCTTTATAGAAACCATATGGAGTAACTAGAAAAAGTGTGCCTTGATCAAATTTGATTGGTTGGCAATGCGATAGAAGGGCTTTCAGGGAATGATTATGAGGTTTAATTTCCGCTAGAAGTTGATTCCAATGATTTTTAACGTCTTCAATATCAAGAGAATTATCCGAATCAATTTCTGAAGTAGGGATATTGTCTGTGGTTGGATTGGTTATTTCTGGCACCTTAATTTCAGATGGGGAAACATTTTCAACTGATTCTTTGGGAGGTTGTTCTTTTGGTTTTTGAGGGGAGGTTGTTGGAGTAATTTTTGGACTATTAGAAACTTCTTCATTGGGCAATGTTCCAGTGGCCTTTATAACTGCCATTTCCAATGCTAATTGAGGGAGAAGGAAAGAAGCTATTTTTCCTTGGGCTTCAAGAAAGATATCTATCCAAAAAAGTATTTTACCTAATTCAGTTTTTTGAACCTGTTCCATCATTTTTTTCAGTTGTTCCGGTGTTATTTCATAAGAAAAAATGGATTTTAATTCTGGACTAACTCGTAAAAGGAGAAGCTGGCGCAGATAATTTATAAAAGCTTTGTTGGTGGTTTGTAAATCGTAGCCGCCTTCTAATAAAGAATTGATTAGGCCAATAGCACTGGCCGTATCACTAGTAATTATTTTATCCACCATAGCGAAAGAAAAATCACGATCAGCCGTTCCTAATATTTCCTCCACTTCTTTGATGGTAATATTTTTGTCTTCTAAATTGAGGATTTGCTCCAAGAGAGATTCGGCATCGCGCATACCTCCTTCAGAAGCGATAGCAATCATTTCTAATGATTCGCCGTCAATAGTTATTTTTTCTTTTTGAGCGATAAGAGAAAGTTTTTCTACGATATTTTGAATCGGTAAACGGACAAAATCAAAACGCTGACAGCGAGAAATGATAGTTTCTGGAACTTTATGAATTTCTGTGGTGGCCAGAATAAAAATAACGTGAGATGGTGGTTCTTCGAGAGTCTTTAGTAAGGCATTGAAAGCGCCTCCGGAAAGCATATGCACCTCGTCAATAATATAGACCTTATATTTCAATAAAGTGGAGGGCAGGTTAACGGTTTCTTTCAATTCGCGAATGTTATCCACTCCAGTATGGGAAGCCGCATCAATTTCAATAATATCCAAAGATTTTCCATCAGCTATTATTTGGCAAGCTTGGCATTTTTCACAAGGAGTTATGTTTTTTAAAGCGGTGCAGTTTATTGTTTTGGCAAAGATTCTGGCGATAGAAGTTTTTCCAGTTCCACGCGGACCAGTAAAAAGATAAGCATGTCCAATGCGCTCTTTGGTTATGGAATTGGAAAGAGTTTGAACAATATGTTTTTGTCCAATAATTTCAGAAAAATTTTTCGGTCGATATTTTCGATAAAGTGAGAAGGCCATATATAAATAAATTGGAGTACCTGAAGGCACCCCGTATAAGTTTTATTTCTTAATCAGTATAGCACACAAAAAAATCCCCGGAAAGGGGACTGGAGTTGCTGAAATATTAAATTATTTTTTAAAAACGACAAATTTATAACCAATAAAATTCCAAATAAGACCGATAGCTGTTCCACAAAGCCCACCTATGGTCACCCAGAGCTGGTCGGTTAAGAATGAAAGGCCTAGTAAACTATTAACCGGGTCTTTGAGATAGGTAACGGCGATAGTAGCCACACTTACATTAATTAGCATCCCGATTAGACTAATAGCTATAAATTGAGAGAATTTTTTACCTTCCTCTTTATGAGAATTATCTCGGAAAGTCCAACGCTTATTGAAAAAATAGCTGAAAGTGACAGCGATAAAAAAGGAAAATCCTTTCTGAATGGCAAATCCGGCTCCTTCCCGAGAGCCGGTCATAATGGTTTCTATATTTAATATCACCAAATCAATAACAGTATTTAAAAATCCAACAAAAGCGAATTTTAAAAATTGTGTTAAAGCTGGATATTTCTTCAGCAGATTATCCATTTATATTTCAGAGTTGTTTAGTTCTTTTTTTAGTTCTTCCAAGTCAGGTGCCCATTCATCAATGGCAGATGTTTTCAACGCTGATTCTTTTTCTGGTTGAGCTTCAATAAAAGGTCCTCCTTTTTGCAAAACATTTTCAATAGCTCCCCATTCGGAATCAATATCGCGAGGGATAACTAAAGTAACTTCATCTCCTGGGTCTACTTTGAAATAAGTTATAGAAGCTAACAAAACTCGGTAAGGTTTTCCATCGGCCGTAATAAAATAATTTCCATCCGCATCTTGATTAACCATTCCCAACAAAGTTTTTCTTTCGGTTGGTCCAATTTGCTTGTAAATAAATGATCCATCTGAAGTGATGGTTAATTTCAAAAGATCACCTTCTACTAGTTTAGATTTAGAAGCGTAGTTAGCTGGAACAGGATATTGTTTGCCATCCATACCACGCATAATTTGTCCATCAAAAGTGCCTTCAACAATTTGTCCATCATTTTCATTTTCAGCTTTCTTTCTGCGTCCCACTTTCTTTTTTCCTTCCAACTGCAAAAGCATGGCCTTGGCTCCTTGAAGAGTTTTCTCGGCACTATAAATCATTTCGCGCAGGGAATTAATTTTTTCCGCGCTATTATTTTTGTCTTTGTCTTCGTCCATTTTTATTTTTATTTACCCCACACCCACGATACCTCACGTGTAAAAGAAAAAAGTAAAATATAGAGTGTAAATTATCCCAACGATTTAAATGGCTTGTGAGTGAAGGGGTTTATATTTTAATTATACAATTATTTTCTTTAACAAGCAAGGTGTGGATAACAAATTAATAAAAACATAGTATAAAAAATAAATTATTTAATTAGAAAAAAGACTTAAAAAAGTGTATTTATTTTAATTAAAAGTAAAGCTGTGGATAAGTGGGATGGGGTGGCTTAAGTAAGCCATTAATAATCTATTCTAAAAGTGTTGACCGATGTAGTCTGGTGGAGTAAAATAGAAGTAAGTTAAATAAAAGTGGGGATAAGTGGGAGTTATGAGTTATGAGTTAATAATTTGAATTTAAAGATATAAAGAAAAATGATATAGGGGAGGGATCATTTTGTTTTGGTGTTCGCATTATAAAAATGGTTTCTGCTCTTTCAAAAAATATTGCTTCAGATGCAGTGGGTAAACAAGTGGTAAGATCTGGAACATCAATCGGCGCCAATATAGCGGAAGCTCAAGGTGCTGTTTCAAAGAAAGAATTTGTTTATCATATGAACATCGCAAAAAAGGAAGCCAGAGAAACATTATTCTGGTTGAGAATCATTTGTGAAGCGGAACTAATAAGTGAGAATAAATTAAAAAATCTTATAGATGAAAATAATCAGATTATAGCCATTCTGGTAACGATAGTAAAAACTAGCCAAAAGAAAGATAATTTGTAATTCATAATTCATAACTAATAATTCAAACAGGTGTTTATCGGTGAATATTCTCATTCCATTGATCCAAAAAAAAGATTGGCTTTGCCAATGAAGTTTCGTTCGGAACTAAAAAACCGAGTAGTCATAACTCGGGGATTAGATAAATGTTTATTTATTTATCCGATGAAAATATGGGAAGAACTAGCAGGAAAATTAGGCACTCTGCCAGTGGGAGAAGCTAGCACGCGAAGTTTTATTCGTTTGATGTTAGCTGGAGCGATTGATGCTGATATGGATAAGCAAGGGAGAATTTTAATTCCTGATTTTCTAAAAAGTTATGCTGGCCTTAGTCGAAATATAGTAATTGCCGGAGTTTATAACCGTTTGGAAGTTTGGGATGAAAAGAAATGGACGGTTTACAAAAAGAACGCCGAAAAAAATACAGATGAAATCGCAGAGCAGTTAGGAAAATTAGGAGTATACTAAATAATTTTTGAATTTTAAATTTTTAAGTAATTTATAATTTCCAAAAGTTTAAACATTAAAAATTTAGATTTATTTATAAAATTAAAAATTAGAAATTAACTGAAGATGAAAAGCATTCATATCCCCGTTTTATTGAAAGAGGTTTTGGAGAATTTAAAATTGAAAGAAGGCGCAGTTGTTGTGGATGCAACTTTAGGTGGAGGTGGACACAGTTTGTCCATATTGAAAAAAATTGGACCAACAGGAAAACTGATTGCATTAGATCAAGATCAAAGAGCCGTAGATGATTTTAGGAAAAGAATAAGTGAACCCGAATTTGGTTCGCAATCAAAAGTAGTAGATTTAGTAAAAGGAAATTTTTCAGAAATGAAAAATATATTGAGGGGCCAAGGGATAATCACCGTGGATGCGGTTTTGGCTGACCTAGGATTTTCCTCCGATCAGATGGAAAAAGCGGAAAGAGGATTTAGTTTTCAAAAAGAAGCTCGACTGGATATGCGATTAGATCAGGATCAATTTCTCACGGCTGAGAAAGTAGTCAATGAATATAGCCAGCGAGAATTAGAAAAAGTTTTAAAAGATTTTGGAGAAGAAAGATTTTATCATTCCATTGCCAAAAAAATAACTGAAGCTCGAAAAAAGAAAAAAATAGAAACCACCCTAGAGTTAGCCGAGATTATTTCATCTGGAATTCCAGCTAGATTCAGAAGAGGAAAAATTCATCCAGCTACTCGCACTTTTCAAGCCATTAGAATAGAGGTAAATGGGGAACTGGAAAATTTGAAAAAATTTATTCCGCAAGCGATAGATATGTTGGCCGTTGGTGGAAGATTAGTTATCATTTCATTTCATTCATTGGAAGATAGAATAGTTAAAAATATATTAAGGGAAAATGCTAGGGGATGCATTTGCCCTGTCAATTTTCCGCAATGTCGGTGCGGAAACAGACCGAAGATAAAAGTTATCACTAAGAAGCCGATAATTCCGAGTGAAGAAGAAATCGGAAATAATCTTCGGTCGCGAAGCGCCAAAATGAGAATTGGCGAAAAAATTTGTCCATAGAGCAATCAGCCTGTGGCTGAAAAAAATAAAACAAATAAACAATTAAATTTTCAGGGGGACTGAAAATAAATGTCAAAAGTCCTGGTTTTAAATGGCTCTTTTTCAAGAGCTGTCGCAAGAAAGAGAGGGGGGGGTTCGAAACTAAAATCCGTAAGAGGCGGAAAGGTTAATATTGGTCTGACGACTTATGTGTTTGTTCTTTCTGGACTGGCTTTTCTGTTAGGAGCGGTTTATTTGTATCAAGTTAATGATATTAGCACTAAAGGATTTGAAGTGCGGGAGGTTGAAAATAAAATTCAGGATCTAAAAAAAGAAAATAAGAAAATGCAAATTGAAGAAGTAGAATTGAGATCGCTAGAAAATATCGAAAAAGCCAAGGAGGAATTAAATTTGGTTAATCCTGTCAGCGTGTCTTATCTGGAAATCAAGAGTCCGATGGCCATGAAATAATCCAAATCAGTATGCAAGGTTTTCATAAACGTCATTTTATATCGGAAAAAAAGTTAAGTGGGGGGCTTTCGCAGTGGAGAATTAACGCGTTAGTCTTTTTATTTTTTATTATCATAATAGTTGTAGCGGCTCGTCTTTATGCCTTACAAGTAGTGGCTCATGAAGCGTATCGGGAATTGGCTGAAGGTCAGCATTCTATTTTTAAAAAATTAGTTCCCAAAAGAGGAGAAATTTTCTTGAAAGATAAAAACGGATTGTATCCTCTGGCGGTTAATCAGGAAACCAAATTAGCTTATGCAGTGCCGAAACAAGTTTCTGATCCACAAAAAACGGCTGAATTAATAGCTCCTATTTTAGGTCTAGATGAAAATGAATTAAAAGAAAAATTGAATCAGCCGGAAGATATGTATGAAGTTTTGAAACATCGTTTGAGTGAAGAAGAAATTCAAAAGATAAAAGATTTAAAACTGGACGGCATTCTGTTTTCGGATGAAGATTATCGTTATTATCCCTCCGGAAGCCTCGCTTCACAAGTAGTGGGGTTTGTTGGATGGAAAGAGAATGATTTTGGAGGACGCTACGGAGTGGAAGCCTATTTTGAAAAAGAATTAAAAGGAGAAGAAGGAAAAGTTTTTCAGGATCGCGATGCCGGCGGTCGTTGGATTCCCATTGGTAATAAAGAAGTTACACCGGCCAGCGACGGAGCCAATCTGGTTCTTTCCATCGATCACATCATTCAATACGAGAGTGAAAAAATTATTAAAGGAGCGGTAAAAAAATATGAAGCTGATAGTGGTTCGGTAATCGTGATGGAACCAGAGACCGGAAAAATTTTAGCTATGGCTGATTATCCGAATTTTAATCCCAATAATTATCAAGAAGTAGAAGATATTTCCGTTTTCAAAAATTCTTCCGTTTCAGATACCTATGAGCCGGGTAGTGTTTTTAAACCGATTACCATCGCTGCAGGATTAGATAATGGAAAAATTAATCCCGAAACAACTTATTCTGATACGGGAGCAGTGAATGAAGCTGGCTATACCATTCAAAATTCTGATTACAAAGCTTATGGGACGCAAACCATGACACAAGTCTTAGAAAAGTCATTGAATACGGGAGTTATTTTTGTGGAAAAATTAATTGGTAATAAAAATTTCGCAGAATATGTTAGAAGATTTGGATTTGGAGAAAAAACCGGCATTGATTTATTGGGCGAAGAATCAGGGAATGATAGAAATTTAAATAATTTAAAAAGCGACATTCAATTTTTTACTATTTCGTTCGGACAAGGAATCGCCATGACGCCCATTCAACTGATAACCGCTTACAGCGCTATAGCTAATGGAGGAGTTTTAATGAAACCGCAAATTTTAGATAAAATAATTTGGAAAGACGGAGAAGAGGAAATCATTGAACCAAAATCGGTGCGTCGGGTAATTTCCGAAAAAGCTTCTTTAGAAACAGCTAAAATGTTAGAAAGTGTAGTGGTGAATGGCCATGGGAAAAGAGCCGGAGTGCCAGGCTATCGAGTAGGGGGAAAAACCGGAACAGCTCAAGTGGCGAGTGGTAATCGGAAGGGTTATGAGGAGGGAATTAATATTGGATCTTTTGCTGGGTTTGCCCCTATTGAGAATCCTCAATTTACTGTTCTAGTGAAGATTGAAAATCCTCGGACAGTGGAATGGGCAGAATCCAGCGCCGCGCCGGCATTTGGAGAATTAATGAAATTTCTGCTAGAATACGGAAATATTCCTCCTACTGAAGAATATACTGAAGCCGACCTCCAAGTCTTTAATCAATACCATGGTTTACGGGAATTTTTAACGCAGAGAGAGGCCGAGGAACGGCAAATAATTAAGGAGCAAGAAGATAAAGAAAAAAAAGATGACTGATTTTAAATCTCAAAAAATAAAGTATTTGCAAAAGTGTCTAAAAATAGGCGCGATTTTGCTTTTGAAAAAATATAATCCTCGCATCGTCAGCATTACTGGATCGGTAGGAAAAACCTCTACCAAAGAAGCTATTTTTTGTGTGCTGGCGGAAAATTTTCGAGTGCGCCGAAGTGAAAAAAATTATAACAATGAGATTGGGTTGCCTCTAACTATCATTGGATCGTCCAGTGGCAATCAAAATATTGTTGCTTGGTTAAAAGTATTTTTCAAGTGGCTAGCTTATTTAATTTTACCCTTAGAATATCCAGAAATTTTGATTTTGGAAATGGGTGCCGATCGGCCAGATGATATAAAATATCTAACCGAGTTTGTTCACTCAGAGGTGGGAGTGATTACTGAAATTTCTGCCAGTCATATTGAATTTTTCAAGAACCAAGAAGGTATTATTCAAGAAAAAGGAATTTTGGTTCGTGGATTAATTGAGAATGGATTAGCTGTGCTGAATGCTGATAATAATTATGTTATGAGTTTGAGAAAAAAAATTAAAGCTAAAATAACCACGTTTGGTTTTTCAGAATCTGCAGATATACGAGCCAATGATCCACAATTTTTTTATGAAATTGGAGGACAAAATGAAAGAATCCTTAAAGGTCTAACTTTCAAATTAAACTATGCTGGGAAAACTTTACCGGTGCGTTTGAATAATATCTTAGGTAAACATCAAATTTATCCAATGTTGGCGGCGGCGGTAGTGGGCAATTATTTTGGAATAAATTTGGTGCAGATTTCGTCAGCGCTTTCCAATGTTTCTGCTTTACCGGGACGAATGAATTTAATGACTGGCATAAAAAATTCTTTGATTATTGATGATAGTTATAATGCATCACCGGTTTCGGCTCAAGCGGCCATTGAAACTATGGCGCAAATTCAAGCTCCCAGAAAAATAATTGTTTTGGGGGATATGTTGGAATTAGGATCGGAATCGGAAGCGGGTCATCGGAAAGTGGCTAGGGAAGTTTTTAAACTTAAACCGGATTTATTTATGGCTATCGGTGCTCAGATGGAAGTAGCCGTGAATGAACTAAAAAGTCTAGGTTATCCAGAAGAAAAAGTTTTTTATTTTGACGATCTGTATTTGTTAGGAAAAAAATTACAGCAAGAAATTCAATCGGGGGATTTGATTTTAGTTAAAGGTTCGCAAGGAATGAGAATGGAAAAAGTGGTGGAAGAAATTATGGGGGAGCCGATTATGGCAGAAACCTTCCTTTGCCGGCAATCGCAAGAATGGAAAAAATAGCTTATATAAGCCTTAATATTTGTTTTAGATTTGACAAAGCTAGAAAAAAGGAGTATAATTAAAGATAGAGGAGTGGTAATATAGACGAAAACAAAAAAACAGCTGAATAAAAACGTCAAAGTCTATTTTTTGAACTTTGAAAATAGAAGACAATTTCTTATTGGGAGGTTGTCTTCTGTTCTTTTTAAAAGGTTTTTCAAATAATTTCTACTTTTATTATAAAAAGGAGAATGGTTATGGGAGAAATAAAAAACAAAGTAGAAGAGATTTCCGGAAAGGAAGTAGCTGAGAGTTCAGCCATTTATCATCTTTTAAATCAAGAGGAAAAAGAAGAATTAATAAAATATGTTGAAAAAGACTTAGAAGATGTTAAAAAAACGCGTTTAATTTTATAAAAATAGGAGGAATTATGGAAAACCAATTTTACCCCACTGGCGGAACTTTAACCAGTGGGTTTTTTCTTTTCTTTATTTAATTTTTATTCATCCACTTTCTTTGTCAGCAAAGAAAAAAAAGGAATATTTATAAATTTGTTGACTCCATGCTTATATCATATAAAATAATATAAGAGACAATTTATTAAATTAAATTTGGCCCTATCGTCTAGTGGTTAGTCAACCTAACGGGTGACCACCCGCGAGGGTGGCATCCTAAAATAAAAAAATTATGTTTTATGTATATGTATTAAAAAGCGAAGTCGATAAGAAATTATATATCGGATATACTGATGATTTGAAAAGAAGAATTAGCGAGTATAATCAGGGAAAAACCAAGTCTATAAAACACCGAATGCCATTTGAGTTAATTTACTACGAAGCATATAAAAATAAGACTGATGCTAGAAAAAGAGAAATAGAATTGAAAAATAACAGTTATCAAAAAGAACAGTTGTTGAAGAAAATAGGTAATTCGTTGAATTAGTTTGGCCCTATCGTCTATCGGCTAGGACGTCAGGTTC